>JALSHX010000124.1 GCA_026982025.1 Aquificaceae bacterium
CTTTGACAGGATAATTGAGGAGGTGTTAAAGGGCAGTGTTGACGCGGGTCTTGTGATACACGAGGGACAGCTCACCTATTCAGACCGGGGACTCGTGAAGATTCTTGACCTCGGAGAGTGGTGGAAGGAAAAGTATAACCTACCCCTTCCGCTGGGCTGTAACATAGTGAGAAGAGACCTCGGAGAGGAGACCATAAGGAAGATAGAGAGGCTCATGAGAAAGAGCATAGAGTTCTCTCTGAGAGAAAGGGAAAAGGCACTCTCTTACGCCATAGACTATGCAAGAGACCTTCAGGAAGACAGGGACAGGACGGACAAATTCGTGGGCATGTATGTAAATCATAGAACCGTTGATTACGGAGAGGATGGCAGAGAAGCGGTCAGGCTACTTTTAAGACTGGGAAGAGAGAGGGGAATAATAAAGACAGAGCTACCCGAGGTGGTCTTTTCAGACGAAACATGAGCTGTGCAATACTGTTTTAATGGAGCTGCTCGGGGTAATAGAAAATCTTCAATACAGAAAGGTAATAGAAACTCCCCTCAAAGAGTTCATCTTTCCAAATTTCTCGGATATTGACATTAACTCTTTGCCCCCAGCCTGTGTGGTTAGACACAAAGATGTGTCCTTTGCCCTGTGCTGGTGGCGTTCTCCCAAAAGGTCAAGGAGTTACCCTTATGCCAGAGTTTACGATACCCTATTCAAGGGAACGACAAAATCGGTTGCTGTTATACCTCTGGTGAAAGATGAGGGTATAGGTGGAGATAGAGACTACCTGCAGTGGGATACGGTATCACTAATGAGCCTTCTGAACGTGTATGTAATACCCGCCTATTACTGTAAAGCCCGCAGGAAAAGTAACAGAAAGATAGAAGACCAGAAGTTTGACACCGACCACGTTAGGAGAAAGTTAGAAGAGCTTAGAAATTATCAAGCGTCCGCACTCCACTGGAACATAAAGGAATTATCTAAAGAGAACCTCTCAAATCTCATAGATAGAGTTTTAGAGTGCTACAAGAAGATAGCCATTCAGACAGGGGTAGAGTTACACTCAGAAACGGGGCTTCTAAAGTTCAAGGCAAAGATAGAAGAAGGTATTCAAGAGTTCATAAGCTTTTCAAGGGATAAGGCTAAAGATGCTCAAAGAAGGGAAAGGACAACAATTCAACCAAAGGAGCAGATAATCCTGGGGATGAAAGCAAGTATAACCATTAAGAACTACTTAGGAGGACTCTACTTCCTTACTGTAGATGGGGTTGAATGGGATAAGGACATCATTTATCTCATTGAGAGCAAACACTCAAGTAAATCTATAGTCCCAAAGGAAGGAGACATAAAGGACGGACTCATAAAGATGATACTCCTTACAAACATAAGCAGGCTATACCTAAATGGAAAACAGGTGAAGTTTAAGCCTGTGCTGAAGCTAACCTCCGACAGATTGTCTAAAAATCAGGCTAACGTAAATAGTCTCCTGCCTAAGTTGAGAAAAAGAGCAAGGAACTTCTTTGAAAAGCTGATTGAGGAGGCAAGGCTGAACAACTTTGATATAAGGCTGGAGGGCAGTTTATGATAAAGAGTCCTCTGAGGTATCCGGGAGGTAAATCTAAAGCTCTGAGCTTCATATCTAAGTTTTTCCCCACAGATTTTAAGGAGCTAAGGGAACCTATGATGGGAGGCGCCTCCGTAACCTTCTACTGGGTTCAAAAAAAGCCTAATGCCACGTTCAAAGCGGGAGACATAAATTATGACCTTTACTGCTTATGGAAGGAGCTAAAACACAATAAAGACAAACTCATAAAAGAGATCAAAGCTATAAAGGCATCATGCCAAGAGGGACGCAAACTATTTGAGGATATAGTCTCAAGGAGAAACACAGACCTAAGCGATTTTCAAAGGGCGGTAGATTTTTTTATCCTGAACAGGATTACCTTTTCCGGAACTGTTGATTGCGGGGGTTATTCAGAACAGGCCTTTAGAAAAAGGTTTACATGGAGTTCCATAGAAAGGTTAGAGAGAGCCTACGAGGTTATCAAAAAAGTAGAACTTTTTTATGGAGATTATCAGGAGCTTATGGATATGGAAGGAGAGGATGTGCTCATATTTTTAGACCCTCCTTACTACTCCGCTAAGAAGTCAAAGTTATACGGTAAGAAGGGTAGCCTGCATTTAGAGTTTGACCACCTCAGGCTCTTTGATGCCGTTCAGCGCTGCAAACACAGGGTTTTGATAACCTATGACAACTCTGAGTATATAAGAGAGCTATACAAGGATTTCTACATCGTAGAGTGGAAGCTCAATTATGGCATGACCAATTACGGAAATAAGAGCGTTAGAAAGGGAGAAGAACTATTGATAGCTAACTTTCCCATAAAAGAAAAACTGGAAAGATTAACGGGAACCCTTTTCCAAAAGGTGGTAAGCTACAGAGCCTAAAGCTCTCTATTCAGACCCTCTATGTATAGCCTCTCCATTATCTTCCTCGCTATCGGTGCTGCGACCTTACCCCCTGACTCACCGTGCTCCACGAGGACACCTATCACGAAGAGGGGATCCCGGTAGGGGGCAAAACCTATGAACCACGCGTGGTCCCTGAGCTTCCAGGGTACCTTTTTCCTTTTGATGCCTCTCCTGATGTAGGCGACCTGAGCCGTTCCGGTTTTTCCCGCCATGTCAACTATCCTTGAGAAGGCTCTTGCTCCCGTCCCCCTCTTTACCGCTTCCCTGAGACCTCTCCTTATCAGGGCAAAGTATTCCTGCTTTCCCTTTATTACCTTCCAGACCTTTCTCCTGTTTTTCCAGATCACCTCACCAGAAGCGTCCCTTATCTCTCTGACAAGAGTCGGTCTGTATATTACACCGTTGTTGATGATTCCCATCATCATAAGTGTTTGCTCCATCAGAGTTGATAGCATGAAGCCCTGACCTATGCTGAGGTTAACCGTATCCCCGTCGTACCACGGCTGTCCGAACCTCCTTCTCTTCCACTCGGGAGAAGGCAGAAAGCCTCTTCTTACAGGTATTTCCAGCGGTATCTGCTCTCCGTATCCGAATTTTCTCGCATACCTCATTATCGTGGATGGACCCATTTCGTAGCCGAAGTTGTAGTAGTAGATGTCGCAGGAGTCTCTGAGAGCTTCAATAATGTTGACGGGACCGTGTCCCTGAACATTCCAGCAGTAAAACCTTCTGTTTCCGAGGAAAAAACTTCCGGTGCACAGGACCTTCTCCCAGGGAGATGCTGTTCTCGTTTCCATGATGGCGTATGATATGGGAACCTTCAGCACCGATGCGGGGGGATATCTCCCCCGCGTTGCTCGGTTAAACATGGGTTTTAGCTTGTTCTTGCTAATTTTTTGCCAACGGGAATACACCATGTTGGGATTAAACCTCGGAAAGCTTGCAAGTGCAAGGATTTCACCCGTTTTTGCATTAATAAGTACAACCGCTCCCGCAACCTGACCGGATTCTATAAAAACATCTTCAACGATCTCCTGAACTCTAAGGTCAATAGTGAGGACCACCGAATTTCCTTTAACGGGCTCCTGCCTTCTTACAGTTTTAAGAACCTTACCGAGAGCATTTACCATAACCTCTTCCCTTCCGAGCTTCCCCAGAAGCTCTTTATCCAGACTCCTCTCAATGCCGAGCTTCCCAACAAAGCTGTTGGTAGAGATCCTTTTCCCGTATCTTTTGAGGTCCCTGCGGGTGGGGTAGCCCACATAACCGAGAATATGACAGAGTCTCTCATCGTGGGGATAAATCCTTTTGGGGACAGCTTCCACGAAGACGCCGGGCAGTCTGAAGCTGTTGGAGTAGAAGCTTGCAAGATCGTCCTCTGAGAGATCTTCCTTCAATCTGACTGGCTCAGGTCCTTGGGGATTTTCTTTTAGAACCTTATCAAGCTCAATGTCAAAGACCTTTTTGAGATTTTTCTTTAATCTATCAAGTTCTTTTCGGTCCAGCCTGTGCAGGTCAAGACTTAGAACGTATCTTGGTCTGTCAAAGGCAAGCTTTTCACCTTTCCTGTCGTATATATCTCCCCGCGGGGGGTAAAGGATCCTCGTCCTGAGGTAGTTTCTTTTGGATAGTTCCCTGTACTTTTTACCTCTTAGGATCTGAACCTGAATTAGTCTTGCAAGGATGACGGCGAAAACTATGATTAGAGCTCCTGCAAGAACCAGAAATCGCCTTCTGCTCATTCTTTCTTTCTAAGATAAAGGAAGTATATGACTGAAAAAACGAGGATTTCAATAAGCCAGAAGTAAAAGAGTTTAAAGAGCGAAATGTCAAAGGAGTATTTAAACCTCATCATTATCAATCCGAGAATTTTTTTAGCAAGAGCTGAGGCTCCTGCGCTGAGAATAAAGGCTAACCAGGTTTTAAACAAAAACCTCTCAACCATAAGAATAAAGAGGTATGTTGACAGGGTTTCAAGGGCTATCCCGTGGCCGAGGGAGTCGGTCATTATGTCAAGCAGGAACCCACCAAACAGCGCCCAAAGTATCGTATCCTTTCCCATCAGGTAAGCCCTTGCAAGAAGAGTCACCAGAAGGAGGTCCGGTGCCATGAAACCGGGACGAAATACCGCCTGCATCAGGGAAGTTTGAACAAAGACAACGGCAAGAATTAAAAGAAAATACTTCAACTTCCCCTCCTGATTACGAAAACATACTCCAGCCTTCTCGGGTCTGTGGCGGGTTTGACTACGACCTCTTTAAAGAAGGGATCCTTACCCCTTTTTACCTCCTTTATAATTCCTATTAAAAAGGGAGGAATCCTCCTTTCGGGATCAAGGAAAAAAACCTCCTCACCCGGTAAAATTTTGTCGTCAACGTTGACATGGAGTAACCTCCCGAGGGGATATCCTCCTGTGAATATGTAATTCTTGAACTTTCCCCTAACATAAGCTGAAGAGGAAAAATTCTGATTGAAGGGTGTAATAACCCTGCTTGTTGATCCGTAAACCGTGTCAACGATCCCAACGACGTGGTCTTGCGAGACGACTGCGTCTCCCTCCCTGAAGCCTTTGTCTTTGCCCCCTTCTATGATGATGAACTGGTCAAGACCGGAGGGATCGAAAAAAACTATTCTCGTCAGAGAGTATTTAATTCTCGGAGGGACAGGAGATATGCCCACCGATTCCTGAATTTTTAAAAGCTCTCGGGTGCATGACTTTAACTCCTTTTCCACCAGAAGGAGCGAGTTTACCTTTTGCCTGAGCTCAACATTTTCCTCCCTCACATCTTTGAGCTGGAAGTATATTTCCACCGTTCTCTCGGTCGTTGTGATCACCTTTTCCTTTAGGTTTAAAACGGGTGATGTGACTGTGTTGATTACCTTAATGACTTCCTTAACAAAGGATAATCTTGAGACCTCCGTGAAGAACAGCACAATACCGAGGACGACGGCGAGCAGAGCTGTTAGGTGGAACCTCCTGTCGGTCATTCCATTGATATTCGTTTGATAAGGTCTATGTTGTCCAGCACCCTGCCGACCCCCCTTGCAACGGCAATGAGCGGGTCCTCGCAGTAAAAGGCTTTGATCCCCGTCTCAACCTGAATTCTCTTGTCCATGTTTTTGAGGAGTGCTCCACCGCCTGCGAGGATTATTCCCCTGTCCGCTATGTCGGCGGCAAGCTCCGGGGGAGTTCTTTCAAGGGTTACCCTTATTGCGTTTATGATGGAATTTATAGTGTCCTCAAGGGCTTCCGTAATGTTGTGGTTTGTTATCTCAATGGTTTTGGGAAGACCCGTCATGTCCCTTCCCCTTATGTCCATGGTTCTCTCCTCTTCTTCAATAATGGCACTGCCAAGCTCAATCTTTATCTTTTCCGCGGTCTGCTCCCCTATGAGAATGTGAAACTGACGCTTGATGTACTGGATTATTGCCTCGTTCATTTCGTCTCCCGCGATCCTCAGAGAATTTGATACAACGATTCCCGCCATGGAGATAACGGCGATTTCGGTCGTTCCGCCTCCTATGTCAACGACCATGTTTCCGATAGGGTCGTCAACGGGCAGGTCCGCCCCGATAGCCGCCGCCATCGGCTCCGCGATGAGATATACCTCCCTTGCACCCGCACTCTTTGCAGCGTCTATAACCGCCCTCTTCTCAACGGGAGTAATTCCCGTGGGAACTCCTATCACCACCGTAGGTTTTGGTTTAAAAAGGGTATTACCAAGAGCCCTCTTTATAAAGTAGGAAAGCATTATCTGAGTAACTTCAAAGTCTGTTATGACCCCGTCCCTGAGGGGTCTAATTGCCTGAATGTTTTCGGGGGTTTTCCCCACCATTTCCTTCGCCTCTTTTCCCACAGCAAGAACCTTCCTTGACTTAACATCAATGGCAACTATTGAGGGTTCGTACATGACGATTCCGTTTCCCTGCATGTAAACTGCGGTATTTGCGGTGCCGAGGTCAATACCGACATTGTTTGAGAAAAAGCCAAGAAGCCTGTCCAGTAGCATCTTACCTCCCCTTCATGGCGATTATATTTATTCTAATGGCTATTAAAGAGCTCAAGCTTGATGAAATTGTTGACCAGCTTGCAAAAAAATACCCTCACGATAAAGACCGCATATATCAAGCATTTGAGCTTATTCAGGAAAGACACAGGGATCAGAAAAGGGCTTCGGGAGAACCCTATGTCTCTCACCTTTTAAATGTGGCGAAGATCCTCGCGGACCTCAATATGGACTCAACAACCGTAGTTGCGGGTCTCCTCCACGACATACTTGAGGATACTGAGACCTCTTTTGAAGAAATTGAGAGCCTCTTTGGTAGGGAAGTGGCTGAAATCGTAGAAGGCGTAACCAAGATAGGGAAGATTCGCTTTCGCAACTTTAAAGAGGCACAGGCTGAGAACTTCCGCAAGCTTATCATAGCAACCGCCAACGACATCAGGGTGGTGATCGTTAAGCTTGCTGACAGACTCCACAACATGAGAACTTTGAGTCACCTGAGGAGAGAAAAGAGGTTGAGGATTGCGGAGGAAACGCTGAGCATTTACGCACCGATTGCTCACAGGCTGGGCATCTGGGAGATAAAGAGGGACCTTGAGGACCTTTCCTTCAGACACCTCTATCCGAAGGAGTTTGAGAAGGTTAGGAAGTTCGTCAGTCAGTCCCTTGAGGACCTTGAGGCTTACCTTAAAAAGTTTGTCATACCTAAGGTAAGGGAGGTTCTTAAGGAGGCGGGAATTGACGCGGAGATATCTTACAGACCCAAGCACCTTTACAGCCTCTGGCAGAAAACTATTAGGAAAAACATTAACCTTGAGGATGTTCACGACATTCTGGGGGTCAGGATCGTTGTGGATTCTCTTCAGGAGTGCTATGTGGTTCTCGGTCTGATTCACAACGTATTTAAACCCGTTCCGGGAAAGTTTAAGGACTACATTTCTCTTCCAAAGCCGAATCTCTATCAATCCCTCCACACCACGGTGATGGCTGACAAGGGGAAGCTGGTTGAGTTCCAGATCAGGACGAGGGAGATGCACCTGAGAGCAGAAAAGGGAATTGCAGCCCACTGGGCGTACAAGGAGGGTACCGGGAAGGCTGATAAACCGGAGGTTTTTTCATGGCTCAGGAGCCTTGTGGAAAACATTCAGGGAAGCAGAAATCCCGGCGAGCTTCTTGACCACATTAAAAGGGAGCTGTTTTCGGAGGAGGTTTTTGTCTTCACTCCCGCAGGAGACCTTTTAGTTCTTCCAAGCGGAGCAACACCTGTTGACTTCGCCTACCACATCCACACGGAGGTAGGAAACCACTGCGTCGGTGCAAAGGTAAACGGAAGGATAGTTCCACTCAACTACAGGCTCAGGAGCGGTGATCAGGTGGAGATCATCACGAGCACTCAAAAAAAACCCAACCCCCAGTGGTTGAAGTTCGTAGTTACTTCCAAGGCTAAGAGCGGAATAAAGCAATACATCAAAAAGCTTGAGAGGGAAAGATTCCTCAATGAGGGCAGGAGAATAATTGAGAGGATCAGGGAAAACCTGCACCTCACCCACAACGAGCTTATGGAGAAGCTAAGGGAAAAGGTCAGGTTTAAAGATGAGGAGGAGCTTTACCTCGCTTTGGGGAGCGGTCGCCTATCTGCAAGCAGGCTGATGGGGGTTCTTACTCAGAAAAAGAAGGTGAGGAGGATTCCTTCCCATTCAAAGGGATCAGGTGTGGTATCCCTCGGAGACCTTGATAGCGTCATGTACGAGGTCGCCGGCTGTTGCAGACCCGTGCCGGGGGATGAGGTTTACGGAGTTGTGAGGAGCGGTAGGGGAATAGTCATTCACGAAAAAGGGTGTGCCAACCTCAGGTACCTGAGGGAGAACTTTCCCGAGAAGGTTTTTAAGGTGAGGTGGAGTCCACAGGGGAGATTCAGGACCCGCATAAGGGTTCATGTCAAGGACCGAATCGGAATACTTTCGGATATAACGCGTAAAATTGCCGACAACGACTCAAATATTTGGGAATCGTACACAAAAGCGTCCGCGGAGGGGAAGGCGGTAATGGATTTCACCATAGATGTGATTGACAAAAGCCACCTCAGGAAGGTTATAAAGGCAATCAGGGATGTTGAGGGGGTGAGGAGCTGTAGCAGGGTGTACACCTGAAGTCAAAACTCGTAAAAAATATAACCCTGTTTTCCGTATGGCAGAACCTTTAAGAGTTCTCCTTGCGGTGAAATTACCGCGGAGGGTCCTGTGTTGTTTACCCAGAGAACATACTTTCTGGTTTCAACGGCTCTTACCCTTGCCTGTCTCAGGTGCTGAAAGGTCCCGTCCGAGTCCCTGAACCAGGCGTCGTTTGTCAGAACCGCTATGAAATCCGCACAATCGGACATTTTTTTAACGAGGGTGTAGTATGAAACTTCAAAGCAAATGGGCGTTCCCACCCTGAACCTCCCCGCCCTCACGCACCTTGGCTCCGGACCGGGCGTAAAGTCAATTCCTCCTATTGCTCCGAAATAATTTTTAGCAAACTGGAAGGGAAAGGGGACGAATTCGCCGAAGGGAAGTATCCTTACCTTGTCGTAAAAGTCAAGGATCTCTCCCCTGTGAATAACGAAAACGGAGTTGTAAGCCCTGTAACCTTCTCCTTCCAGACGAAGGTCGGTCAGACCCGAAATAATGATTGATTTTTGTGAATAGCTGAGAAGTTTCCTGCCTTCCGCGTAAATGTCCCTTCCGTCAAAGGGAAAGGCAGATTCAGGTAGGAAAATTATGTCCGGATTCCTTGCTACCATCTCATCAAAAAATTTCCAATAGGAGGGAAGAAACCTGTAAAAGTCCGGATCGCTCAGCTTGATGTGTTCCGGCACATTTGTTTGAAAGAGGGCAACCTTTAGACCCTTAAGGTCAGCTCTTTCCACAGGAAACTTTATGAATGGCACGGGAATTATGAAGACGATAAGAGAAGTTGCAAGGTATTTCGGTTTTTTCATTAGCAGGGGAATCAGGCAGGCAAAAACCATAAGGATGCTTCCCAGATAAACTCCCCCTGCACTCAGATAGTTTTTAAATAGGGGAATGTAAAGGATCATCTCCCCCGCAAGGAGCCACGGAAAACCTCCGTAAGGAAAGTGCGACCTCAGAATTTCAACGAGGGTCCAGAGGAAAGGAAGGGTCAGGAGGTTGTACCTGAGGATTTTCCATAAGAGATATGTAAATCCGAACTGGTAGAGACCGAGAAAGACGGCAAGGACGGTTAGAAGGGAGTAGGCTATCGGAGGATAAACTCCTCCGTAGTCAATCATCGCTATCCTTACCCAGAAAAGTGACGAGAGAGAAAATAAGAAACCGCAAACCAACCATGTTAAGGGGCTTCTGAATAAAGCGAGAATCAAGAAAGCGGGAAAAAGAAGAAAGAAAAGGCTAAATTTCGAAAAGGCAAGGTAAAGCATTAAGGCAGAAAGAATGCCCGCAGTCAGGTTCTTAAGTCTTTCAGAAGATAAAGGATAAATAGCACACCTCCCACCGCAGCACTCGCATACTGGCTTATAAGCCTCCAGAGTATCACAAAGGCACCTATTTGGTGAGCCTCAAGGAATCCCGAGAAGACGGCGAGAGCCCCCAGTTCTCCCACCCCGCTTCCTCCCGGAGTCGGGCTAATAAAAATGGCGTACAGAAGTCCGAGCTGGGCTTTGAACAGCTCAAAAAAGGGTTCATCGGATCCGAAAGCCTTTGCAAGGGATGGAGCTATCATCATGAAAGATAAGTAAAGAAGTATGCTTGAAAGGGAGGCAAGAAGAAAGTAAGTTTTCCTCTTATAGCCGAATATTTGCAGGTAATAAAAGTACTTTTTAAGGGTTTCCCTTAACCTCCTGAGGGATGGTTTGCCCGCATTCTTTCTGAGAAGGTAATTAATCGTCGTATAAAGCAGAATGGTGCCGATAAGAACAACGGCGAGTATCTCCGCAACCGGCTTAACAAGTCTCGGATTTGATATAAACTGATGAACTAAAAATGGTAGAGCAATGATGAAAAATACGATTCCCGATACTGTTTTCATGGTGACTATACTCATCACCTTGTGAACGCTTGATCCTCTTCTCAAAAGCATGTAAACAGCCGCAAGCTCTCCCCCTGCGTGGGCGGGCGTTACCGTTGCTCCGAAGGTATTTATAAAAGACATTGTATAGCCGTACCTCAGTGAGTACCTGAGACCCACAGCTCTTGATAGTATGTACAGCCTGATATTGTCAAAGGTGTGGTAAAGAAATAAGAAGAGTCCCGAGAGTATCAGGTACCTCTTCTTTAGACCGAGAACTGAACTCAGAGTTTCTTTTGAGAATGTTTTAAGGAATATGAAGGTAAAAGTGAGAAGGAGAATAAGGGCGAGGATCAGGGTTCCGTAAATAAAGGTCTTTTTCATAGGCTCTTGAGGGCGGAGCGAACCTTCTCCAGTGCTGTGTCAATGTCCTCATCGGAGTGTGCAGTTGATACGAACCACGCTTCAAACTGTGATGGGGGGATGAGGATGCCTCTTTCAAGGAGAGCTTTAAAGAATTTTGAGAACAGCTTCGTGTCTGATGATTTTGCTGTTTCAAAGTCCCTGACCTTCTCATCCGTAAAGAACAGCGTTAGCATTGAGCCGAGCCTGTTTACGGTTGCTGGAATTCCCCTTTCCCCCGTGATTTCCTTCAATCCCTCTTCAAGCCTTTTCCCTTTATTTTCAAGTTCACCGTAGGGTTTGCTTTCTCTCAGGATTTGAAGGGTTTTAAAACCGCACGCCATTGCGACCGGATTACCCGAGAGAGTGCCCGCCTGATAGACCTTTCCAACGGGAGCTACCTCGGACATGACCTCGTCGGGACCCGCGTACGCACCGACGGGCATTCCCCCTCCGAGGATCTTTCCGAGACATGTTATGTCCGGAATTACCCCGAAAACTTCCTGAGCACCGCCCTCAGATAGCCTGAACCCCGTAATCACCTCGTCAAAGATCAGTAAAGAGCCGTAACTCTGGGTTAATTCCCTTATCTTCTCAAGAAATCCCCTTTCAGGAAGGACCACACCCATGTTTCCTGCAACGGGTTCAAGTATCACGCAGGCGATCTCCTCACCGTATCTGAAAAATGCCTCCTCCACGGCTTCGCCGTCGTTGTATGGAAGGACAAGGGTGAGACGGGCAATATCTTCGGGGATTCCGGGAGTTCCGGGTATCCCGAAGGTTGCAACTCCCGAGCCTGCGCTGACGAGCAAAGAGTCATAGTGTCCGTGATAACATCCCTCAAACTTCACTATTAGCTTTCTGCCGGTGATTCCCCTCGCCAGTCTCACCGCTGACATGGTCGCTTCCGTTCCCGAGTTTACGAACCTGACCTTTTGAGCTGAGGGGACCATTGAAACTACAGCCTCACCGATCAGAGGCTCGTAAGGATTAGTTAAACCGAAGGTGAGTCCATTTTCCAGAGCCTTTTTTGTCTCCTCAAGGACTGCGGGGTGTGAGTGTCCGAGAATGAGAGGACCCCATGATGCAAGGAAGTCTATGTATTCCCGTCCGTCCGCATCCCAGACCCTTGAACCCGACCCTCTGACAAGGGAAATGGGTTCGGTGCCAACCGCCGTGAAAGCCCTCACGGGGCTGTTAACACCTCCGGGAAGAACCTTTCTTGCCCTTTCAACGACCGATGGGTTAGAGATTTTCTCCGTTTCCTGCATTATACCAACAATTATAATCTTTAGTAGCCTTACCGAATCCTATAATTATTGGGTAATGATATACATATTTCTTCTGATTTCTCTTGTGGTGGGAGGATGCACTCCAACGGTGAAAAAGATTGCCCTTAAAAAAGACAGCAGAAACATAGTTATCGTGCAGAAGGGTAAGTTTTTGTTTACAGAAGAGGAAAAGGCTTTTATCAGGTTTGAAGCAAAAAAGCTGGGAATAAAGATTCCCCAGAAAAGTGACATAAAGGAGGAGCTCAGGTTCCTGCTAAGGAACAAGAGGGGTCTTGAAATAGCCCTCAGGAGAGCTTCCCTTTACATGCGGTACATAACACCCGTGTTGAGGGAAATGGAACTCCCTGAAGAACTGGCTCTTCTTCCCTTAATTGAGAGCATGTTCAATCCCTTTGCGGTTTCCCGGTCAGGAGCCGGAGGCATCTGGCAACTTATGCCGGCAACGGCAAGGAGGTACGGGCTGAGGGTTAATAACTATGTTGACGAGCGCTTTGACCTTCTCAAATCAACCCGTGCCGCATCCGCTTACCTTAAGGACCTACACAAACGATTCGGAAACTGGGAACTCGTTCTCGCCGCCTACAACTGCGGTGAGGGTTGCGTCATTAAAAAAACGGGTGGAAAGGACTTCTGGAGCAGAAAGGACAGGCTTCCACGACAAACGAGGAGGTTTGTTCCAAGGTTCTTTGCCGCCCTTTTGATAGCGAGGAATCCCCAGAAGTACGGTCTGGCGGTAAATGGGCTAAGTATGAAAATCAGAAAGGAATTTGTTGAATCGCCGAGCAGGGTAAAGGACCTTGTCAGGAGGGAGTCCATCAGAGAAACCACCTTCAGGGACCTCAATCCTCACATAAAGGGTGATGTTATTCCAGCAAAAACTTACGTTTATTTACCCTTAAGGGAGAGGCCGTCAATCAGGGTAGTGAGCAATGCGGTGCCTAAAAAACCGGAGGTCGTTGAAATTAAGCGGGAGGTTGTAAGGAAACGAGTAAAAAGGAAGCGAATAGTCATTGGCAGGACGGTGAAGAAAAGCAGGAAAGTTAAAAGGGATAACACCTTAAAAAGGGTGGGAACAGTGATAAAGATGGACCGCACAGGGTCCGTGATTGTTCTTGATAACGGAGCCATGGTTTATATTAAAGAGTGATGGAGTGTTTCATCCTCGCGGGGGGTCAGAGCAGGAGATTCGGAGAGGATAAGCTCAGTTATTCCTTGGGGGGAAGGAGGGTAATTGAGCGGGTTTTTGAGACTGCACTTGAGGTTTTTGACAGGGTTCTTGTGATTACAAAAAACCCCAAAAGGCTCACCTTCCTCAAAGGTCCTCTTATTACTGACCTGCTTCCACTTCAAGCTCCCATAGTTGGACTTTACACTGCAACGGTCAAGGCAAAGGGAGAGATCTTTGCCCTTCTGAGCGGAGACATTCCTCTCATAAAAAGAGAGGTTCTTCAAATTCTTCGGGACAGGGGAGAACCCCCCGTTACGGTATTCAAGGCAGGTGACAGGGTGCATCCGCTTATTGGCGTTTATTCCAAGTCGCTGAGGGAAACGATAAAAAAGAGAATAGAGAGGAACGATTTAAGTATGATGGGAGTTCTGGAAGAGGTGGGCTACAACCTTCTGGGTGAGGATCTCGTAAGGGGTGTGGATCCCAACCTTGATTCCTTTGTGAACCTGAACACCAAGGAAGACCTGCTCATCATTTCAGAGAGGGCGAGATGAATCTCAGAAGAATTTTGAGAATAAAAGAAATTGAGGAAAGGGATAGGGCGAGGAGAATTAAGGAAATAGATGAGGAGATAAATCACCTTGAGCTTGAAAAAAGGAAATTTGAGGCGGACCTTGCAGAGTGTCAGAGGATGCTCCAGAATTCCGGGGATGCCCTTAGACTTATCTTCAGGCAGAAGGCGTTTGTAAGTAAAATCAACGACCTCGACAGGAAAGTGAGAGAGCTTGAAAAGAAAAGGGACGAGGAGTCGGAAAACCTGCGGGAGGTTAAAAGGGAGGAAAAAGCGGTTAGAATTCTGAAGGATAAAGTTGGATACGAGGAGTACTCCAGGTCGCTCAAGAGGGAATTCCTGCAAATCGGATTCATCCACCTTTTAAAAAAGGGTTTTAAGTTGATTCTCTTATTTTCTTTTACCCTTTCTGGAGCCGTTTTTTCCGAGAGTGCTGTTCAAAAGAAGTTAAAGGAAGACCAGGAAAAAAAGTCTGAAGAGCGACTGAAGGAGGTTGAAAGGGTTATAGAGGAGAAACTTCAGAGGCTCATTGACGAGAGAAAAAAACTTGAAGCTTTGCGAAAAAGACCTTTAACGGAGGAGGAGGAAAAAGAAGTAAAAAAGCTAATAAAAATCGTTTCAAAGACGCCTTCCGACGAGGCGGGAGCTATCCTGAATAACCTCAAACCGAGGATAGCTGCAGAGATTCTTATTAGACTAAAAGACAGACAGGCGGGTCAGATCCTCGCTGCTATGGATCCCAAGAAGGCGGCAAGGGTTACGGAAATTATTATGAGCTGGCGTGCAAATGCGAAGAAAAGATAGGTTAACTCCCTTCATCGTAATGGACATCCTCAAGGAGGCAAGAGCACGTGAGGATGTAATTCACCTTGAGATAGGTGAGCCGGACCTTGACCCCCCTCCCCGCGTCCTTGAGTATGTCAAGAGATCCGTAGATAAAAGGCAGTACTTCTACACTCCAGCCCTCGGACTACCTGAGTTGAGAGAGCGTATTGCAATGTATTACAAGGAGAAGTACGGTGTGGACATCTCACCCGAAAGGGTTGTTATTACAACGGGAACTTCGGGAGCCTTTCTTGTTGCTTATTCAATAGTGGCGGACGGAGGGGAGAAAATTGCAATAGCGGACCCTTCCTATCCTTGCTACAAAAATTTTGCACACCTCCTTGACATACAGCCCCATTTTGTGAGGGTTTCGGAAAAAGATGGTTTTCAGATAAAACCGGAGCATCTTGAGCACTCCGGCATCAGGGCTGTCCACATCTCCTCACCCTCAAATCCGACGGGGACTCTCTACGATCCCCATAACCTGAAAGATCTCTGTCTCTGGTGCGAGAAGAAGGGTGTATTTCTCATATCTGACGAGATTTACCACGGTCTGGTTTATTCCGGTGAGGAGCGAACAGCTCTTGAGTTCTCCCAGAATGCAATTGTGATTAACGGATTTTCCAAGTACTTCTGCATGCCCGGATTCAGGATAGGCTGGATGATTCTTCCACCGGAAATGGTGAGAAGTGCGGAAAAGGTCATCCAGAATGTATTTATCTCCGCACCCACCATCAGCCAGTACGCGGCTCTGGGTGCTTTTGACGAGGAATACCTTCAGAAGGTCAGGGAGACCTTTGCAGAAAGGAGAAGGGTTCTGTACGAAGGACTTAAAGACGTGTTTTCAATAACTGCGAAGCCTGAAGGAGCTTTTTACATCTGGGCGAGAATTGACAGGTATTCCCGGGACTCCCATGACTTTGCTCTAAAATTACTCAGGGAGGCGGGGGTAGCCGTAACTCCCGGTGTTGACTTCGGGACCAATGAGACCTCAAAGTACATTCGCCTTGCCTACACGAGAAAGGTTGAGGAGCTTGAGTTAGCGGTTGAGCGAATCAGGAAGTATCTTGGTCTCTGAGTACCACAGCTTCTTCAGTTCGCCCGGAACATACTTCCCGGCAAGTTCAATGACCCTTGACATCCTGAACCTTCTTACTTTGCGGTATGATACCCCCTCCGCGCGGTTTAAAAACAAACCCAATAAAAACCTCAGCCGTATTGATGGATACCTTAAAAGCCTCTCCTCATCTTCAATGGGAAGATGGTAGAAAAGCTCCCTTACTTTTCCCGCAAAGATCCCGATTCCCCTCCTTTTTAAAATCATCCCTTCCCTATCAGCGTAAACCTTTGTTCCCGAAACACCGCAGGAGGGCGACCTGCTTTTTAAAAGAAAGCCGTTGACCTCACGCATTCTTCTGTAAAAGGATGCTGAGAAGTTTTCCAGTTCCTGCGTAAAGTCCTTACCAGTAGATGGCTGGTATGCGCGGATTTTCTCTCCCTCTTGCAGGAGGATGATCCTGTCCCTCGGAACTCCGAGACCAAGCTCCACCTCCGGACAAACCTTAACTACTTCCACGAAGGGAAGGAGGCTCACCGCAAGACTGCTGACGGCGGAATTCCCGTCGTAACGAACCTCGTCGCCGAGCAGACAGGCACTTATCACCAGCCTGGGCTTAAGATTCATGTTTCTCAAGCTCTTTTAAGACTACATCCCTGAGGGCTTCAATGAACAGGGTATCGCTTTGAAGGGTTGGAACCCTTAAATAATTTTCAATACCCAGTTTTATTGCAAGGTTTCCGTGCTGGTGGTCAAGCTCGTAAAGTGTTTCAGAGTGCTCGCATACAAAGGAGACGGGTATTACGCAAAGGTTTTTAACACCTCGCGAAGCGAGGTCTTTTATGACTTCTTCGGTCATGGGTTTGAGCCACTCCACGGGACCCACCTTGCTCTGATAAGCGAGAGTGTGGGGAACTCCGGGGAAGTGATCCATAACCAGTCTTACAGTTTTCTCGGTCTGCTTCTGATAGGGATCTCCTTCCTTTATTACATACAGAGGCAGGCTGTGGGCTGAGAAGAGGAAGTGAAAGTCTTTCGGGTCTTCAACCGTTTCCCTGATTTTTTTGACGAGAGCTTCTATGTACATGGGGTGGTCGTGGAAGTCCTTGATTTTGATTACCCTGACCTCGGGGAATCGGGATCTTTTGTAAACCCTCTCAAACTCGTTGAAGGATGAGCCGGTGGTTGTCTTGCTGAACTGGGGATAGAGGGGAAGGAGCAGGATTCTTTCAATCTCTTCCGAGAAGAGTTCTTCAAGTGCCTCCTCTGTGAATGGATGCCAGTACCTCATGGCAACCACCACTTTGAAGTTGTCACCCAGAGCCTTCTGGAGTTCATGAGCCTGTTGGAGGGTTTGATCCTTCTGAGGTGACTTGCCCCCCATGATCTCGTAGTAATGGCGGGTCTTTTTGCTCCTGATCTTTGCTATGATCCGGGCAACGGGTTTCTGGATTATTCTGGGGATCCTTATTATGTCGTGGTCAGAAAATAGGTTGTAAAGAAAGGGCTCAACAGCATCAAGGCTGTCGGGACCTCCCATGTTTAAAAGGACGACGCCCGTCTTCTTCACACCAGTTAATATTTTTACCCGCTGGAATTATGTCAACCGCGGTGAACTTGAGATCCGGCTCCTTTGAGAGGGGGTCACACCTGTCGGAAACGAGCCTGTTGATGGGATCAGCAAATTCTCTTGGATAACCGAAAGGTGTGAATATGTGGCCTCTCTTTATTTTCCCGAACTTCACTATTCTCTCCGCCTCGCCGAGTTTTGAGCGGATGACCACCCTATCCCATTCGGAAATACCGAGTTCCCGGGCATCGTCGGGATTCATGATTATGTAGGGAGGGAGCTCTCCTTTCAGGAGGGAGGGGCTTTTACCCGTCCTCGTCATCGTGTGCCACTGGTCCTTCATCCGTCCCGTCATCATCAGAAAGGAGCCTCGGTCCTGGGGGATTTCAAAGCGGGCGGGGTGGAATTTTGCCTTTTTACTTTCGGTTGCGAATTTGAGATCTTCATAGAGCCACCTTTTGCCCCATCTTGAGGGAAGGCGTGCGTAGGTCAGGTTTGAGAGGTCACACAGCCTGCCTCTCGTTGCTCTTTTAAACTCTTCAAAGATATCCACCGCGGAGCGGTAGTTAAAGGATTCTTCCCATCCCATTCTCTTGGCGACTTCTGTGAATATCAGCCAGTCGGGTTTTGCCTCTCCGGGAGGGTACCTGAACTGCCTTGAGAAGGTTACGGTCCGGTCAGAACCCGTCATTGTCCCTTCCTTTTCACCTATCTGGGCGGCAGGCAAAATGAGGTTTGCAAGCTCGCAGGAGTCGTTCCAGTAAGCGTCCTGAACGATGAGAAAGACCTTTTTCAGAGCCTCCTCAACTTTTCCAGTAGAGGGAAGGGATACGAGGGGGTTTGTGCAGACTACCCAGAGAAGGTCAATCTTTCCCTCAGTGATAAGGTCCACCGCCTCGGTTATACTGGGACCGGGCATGGGTTTAATCCCTTCCGTTTTCCAGAAATTTTCCATGAACCTTCTGTCTTCTTCAGACCTCACGTCCCTGTATCCGGGTAGCCCGTTTGACAGGTAACCCACCTCCCTTCCTCCCATTGCGTTGGGCTGTCCTGTCAGTGAGAAGGGGCATCCCTTCTCGTTTATTCTCCCAGTTGCAAGGTGAAGGTTGATGAGAGATAAGTTTTTCATGACGCCGTTTAAGGACTGGTTAAGTCCCTGACACCAGAAGGATATCAGCTTTTTGCTCTGGGCAAAAACCTTAGCAACGAGGTAAATATCCTCCTCGGGAACATCGCATATGCTTGATGCAATGTCGGGAGGGAATTTTTCGGCGTATTTTAATGCTTCCTCAAAACCCTCCGTGTAACCGTCAACGAACTGAAAATTGACCCATCCCTCTCTGTGAATTGTGTATAGGACGGAGTTGAAGAATACCGTGTCAGTTCCCGCCCTTATGGATATGTGTAGGTCGCTCTTTCTCGCTGTTTCCGTCTCGTATGGGTCTATGGTAATAATCAGAACCTGCTCTGATTCCCTCCTTCTCCTTAACACCCTTTTGAACAAAACCGGGTGGGAAATTGCAGCGTTGCTACCCGCAAAGATAAAGGCGTCCGCATCGTCTATGTCTTCGTAAGTGCATGGAACTCCGTCGGACCCGAAAGCCATCTTGTACGCTGTGACTGCGGTTGCCATGCACAGCCGTGAGTTGGAATCAATGTTGTTTGTTTTTAAAAATCCTTTAACGAACTTGTTAATGATGTACGATTCCTCCGTCAACAGCTGTCCAGATATGTAGAAGTACGTCTTATCCGGGGGAATGGTTTTTAATTTTTGTTCAATAATACGGTAAGCTTCCTCCCATGATATTTCTTTAAAGGGTTTCTCCTTTGCTTCCCTGAAAAGGGGAGCGGTGATCCTCCCTTTGTCAAAGGCTTCGGGAAGGTAAAGGGGTTTCTTGCAGAGGTCTCCCTTTGTAGCGGGGTGGAGGGAATCACCTTTGACCTTTCCTTTATCGTCAATATAAAGTCCGCAGCCAACTCCGCAGTAGGGACACTGGAAAGCGGTGTCCTTCATCCGGCAATCTCCATAACGACCCTGCCGGTTTTCGGATCTATGCCAGAAATCCTCTCGCTCTGATAGTCGTACCTCACGTAAGCCCATTCCATCCACCTTGCGTGGAGAATTCTTACGAGGACGAGACACGATAGAGCTATGCTTCCGAACAGGGCAAAGGCAAGGGAGTAGCTTCCGGTCGCCTCATATACGATTCCGTTGACGGTGGGCAGGTAGAATCCACCTATACCGCCTGCGGCACCGATAATTCCTGTCATGAGTCCCGTTTTCCGGGGCCAGCGATGGGGCACGAGCTGGAATACCGCACCGTTCCCGAGTCCGTAAAAGGTGTAGAGCAATAGAAACATGAGCACTCCGACCACCAGAGGTGGAACAAATAAGGAGAAGATGAGATTGACGAGGGTGATACCTCCGAGGAAGTACATAAGAGCGGTTGCTCCGCTGATCCTATCCGCTATGAATCCTCCCAGAGGTCTTATCATTGCACCTGTGAAGGCAAAGAGGGACATTAGAATTCCCGCCTCCACCTTTGAAACCGAGTAAACATCCCTCAGGAGCATAGCAATGTAAGACGACATTCCCACAAATCCGCCGAAAGTCACGGAATAGGCGAGCATCATCACCCATGTGTCCCTTTCAAGGAGAACCTTCTTGAAGGGAGCCGGCATGAGGAGGAGGGCAAAGGCTGAACCGAAAACGGGAATGAGGAGCTTGCCCGTATTGCCCTCTGCTCCGCCCGTTGACCCGGAAAAGAGGAGAGCCATGACTATGAGGAAGAGCAGAGTCAGGAAGAAGGAAAGTACGGGATATACTCTGTTTCCCTCGTTTTTCGGCGTTCTGTCTTTAGCCCATAAAAGTACGAAGAATGCGGAAACCGCCAGAAGACCAGCCGAAAGGACAAAAGCTAACTGCCATCCGATAGCTCTGGCAAGGGGCGGAAATAAGATACCGTCAAGAACCGCACCTATGTTTCCAGCAGCGGCAAGTCCAAGAACGAGACCCTGAACCTCACGGGGATAATTGCTACCAGCCATGGGCAGAGCAATGGCAAAGCTCGCACCCGCAACACCCAGAAGCACGCCTATCCAGAGTAAGTCCCGGTAGGACACTTCAAAACCTCTCACGATTATGTAGAGGTGGGGAAGGGATGAGAGGAGAATTCCCATCAGGGCTATG
>JALSHX010000125.1 GCA_026982025.1 Aquificaceae bacterium
GCTCCTTCAATGTAGTTAGCTTGTCCTCCCGAACATCCGTTTCCCTCATAGTAATTGTGATGTAAGAGCCCCCGGTCCTTATAATTTCCTCGGGAAGATAGACTTCCCTTGCGACAAATTTAACGCTCTCAGTCTCAACATCTTCGTCTTTGGTGCCTCTTATCACCACAACCTTATCGGGCTTTATAAGTTCCCTGAACTGATCGTAAGCATCGGGGAAGACGACGGTTTCAACGAGACCCGTCTTATCAATGAGATTAAATACTGCCATGTAGTTTCCGTTTTTGGTCTTTTTGATCTGAAGGTCGGATATAACACCCGCAAGGGTGACATCTTTCCCGTTTGGAACGCTCTCAAGGTCTTCTATGGGTTTATGTTTCCCCCTGAGGAGGTTCTCGTACTTTTCAAGGGGATGGCCGGAGATGTAGAAACCGATAACCTCCTTCTCCATTCGCAGAATATCGTTTATGTCAAGCTTCTTTTTTTTAGGGCTTCCTGCGGAACCAAAGAGAGTGTTTTGAGCAAGAGAAGACAGGCTCTTTCCTCCGGAGTTTATCCTCTCAAGCAAAACATCCCTCGGAGTGCCCGTAAAGTCAAAGGAACCAGCTTTTACCAGTGCTTCAATGACTTTCTTATTTACCTTTCGTCCGTCAACCCGCGAGACGAAGTCCTGAATTCCACGGAATGGTGACTTTTGCCGTGCCTCTGTAATTGCCCTTGCCGCTTCCTCTCCAACCCCCTTGATGCGTCCTATCCCGAAGCGAATTCTTTTCTCACCCTCAATGGTGAAGCCAACATCGCTTTTGTTGATGTCGGGTGGCAGTATGGTAAAGTCCATAATCTTTGAATCTTTGATCAGGTTTATAAACTTGTTGTCGTTTTTCTCCGTGCTAAGCTTAACCGCGAAAAACTCCTCCGGAAAGTGGGCTTTCATGTAAGCGGTCCAGTAAGAGATGTATCCGTAGGCAACGGAGTGAGACTTGTTGAATGAATACGACGCGAAGTTTTCAATATCTTCCCACAGCTTCTCAATCTTATCCCTCGGATACCCCCTCTCCACACTTCCCTCTATAAACTTCCTGCGCATCTGCTCCATAAGGTCCCTCTTCTTTTTCCCTATGGCTTTTCTGAGGGTATCAGCTTCACCGGGAGTGAACCCCGCGAGAACCTGTGACATTTTCATAACCTGCTCCTGATAAACTATCACCCCGTAGGTTTCCCGGAGTATGGACTCAAGCTGGGGAAAGGGATAAGAGACGGGCTCGCGCCCGTGTTTTCTGTTAATGTAGATATCAACAAGACCGCTTTTCAGGGGTCCGGGACGATAAAGGGCAAGTACCGCAACTATATCCTCAAATGAATCTGGAACGAGCCTTTTGAGAAGCTCCTTCATTCCCCTGCTTTCAAGCTGGAATACACCCGTCGTATTCCCGTCCTGCAGAAGCTTGAAGACCGCGGAATCGTCCATGGGCAGTGAGAGAAAGTTTACATCTATTCCCCGCCTTTCCCTTACGAGGTCCCTCATGGCTTTCAGTTCTGTGAGGGTTTTCAGACCCAGAAAATCCATCTTCAATAGACCGAGTTCCTCAAGCTTTACCATGTCATACTGGGTAGCCATTGAGCCCTCACGGTCAAAATAAAGGGGAACCATCTCTCTAAGAGGTTTGGGAGCAATAACAACGCCTGCGGCGTGAAGGGATGTGTGCCTCGTTAAGCCCTCAAGCCTGAGAGCTATCTGGACGAGTTTATCCAGCTCAGGGTTTTCCCTGCAGAGGGACCTGAATTTGTTAACGTTGTCCTCAATATCGCCCCTGTGATGACCATACCTTTCCTTGAGAACCTCAAGGGGTGTTGAGTACATCTCCTCAAGGGAAAGCCAGGTTCCCTGAATGTCTCCCTGAGGTATCAGCTTAGCCATCTGATCCGCTACAGCGTAGGGGAGTCCGAGAGCCCGGGCGACATCCCTGAGGGTCTGCTTGGCTTTCATAACATTGTAGGTGATTATCTGGGCAACGTTTTCAGACCCGTATTTATCCTTCACATACTCAATCACGGAATCCCTTCTGTCCATACAAAAGTCCACATCAATGTCGGGCATGGAGACCCTTTCGGGATTGAGAAATCTCTCAAACAGAAGGTCGTGCTTTATGGGATCAACATCCGTTATTCCGATTGCGTAAGCCACAAGGGAACCCGCCGCAGAACCCCTTCCGGGTCCAACGGGAATGTCTCTCTTTTTTGCCCAGTTAATAAAATCCTGAACAACGAGGAAGTATCCCGCAAAGCCCATCCTGTTTATAACATCAAGCTCGTACTCAAGCCTTTCCCAGTACACCTTTGAATCCTCCGCCTGACCGAGGGCTATTCTCCTCTTGAGACCTTCTATTGCAAGATCTTTAAGGTGCTCCTCAAGGGTTGCGTCGGGAACCCTGTACTCGGGGAGGAGATAGGAGGAATTCTCAAATAGGCTGAAGCTGTCGGCGGTCTTTTCCATAACTTCAAGGGTGTTGAGTAGCGCCCTCTCCCAGCCATCAAACTTTCCTTCAAACTTTCTCCAGACCTCTTGAGGACCCGCAAAGTGCAGACCATCGTTGTGACACCTGAAAGACCCCACCGAGAGCTCGTGGAGGGTCTTTTTCATCTGTATTGCCATTAGAACCGTGTGGGCCTCCCTGTCTTCGGGATTAAGGTAGTGGGAGTCATTGGTAGCAATTAGTTTCACGCCCAGCTTTCCTGCAAGCTCAATGAGGTTTCTGTTTGCCCTCTCCTGCTCCGGGAGATCATTTGCCTGAACCTCAAGGTAGAGGTCATCGCCGAATATGTCTTTGAACTTTACTATCCACTCCTTTGCCTTCTGCACCTCGTTAACGGAAGCAAAGTATGTGGGAACACCTTTAAGACAGGCGGTCAGGGCTATCAGGCCTTTTCCGTACCTTTCAAGGAGCTCGTAGTCTATCCTCGGCTTGTAGTAAAAGCCCTCCTCGTAAGAGAGGGTTGAAAGCTTCATCAGGTTGGACAGACCCTCGTCGTCCTTGGCAATGAGAATTAGGTGGTGGTTGTACTTGTCCGTTATGTTGTCCTCCGTTCCCTTGGTTCTCCTGTCAAACCTTGATCCCGTTGTAAAGTAAGCTTCCATTCCGATTATGGGCTTAATGCCTGCGGACTTCATTGCTCTGTAAAAGTGAAGAGAACCGAAGAGATTTCCGTGATCGGAGATTCCCACAGCCTTAAATCCCAGCTCCTTAGCCCTTTTTACGAGGTCCTCAACCTTTATGGCTCCGTCAAGGA
>JALSHX010000126.1 GCA_026982025.1 Aquificaceae bacterium
TTCAACCCTTTCCTCTCCGTGGAGCTGAATCAGGTCAAATCCTGTCCTCAGAACATCCAGAGCCTCCTCAAGGGAGGGGTTGACCATAACAGCAACCTTCAGGGGTCCTTTAACGGATAATAGGGGTGAGAGATCGGAGGCCGGAACATAGCGCCTGCTCTTGGGATAAAGAACCACACCCATGTAATCGGCACCGAGATCGCTGATTATCTCCGCGTCCTCGGGTCTGGTAACCCCGCAGATCTTCACCTTCATCGCTGTCGTAAATTTAACACCTGCTCAGGGCGGACTCAAGCATAGACTTCATCCTCTCGTAGTGAAGACCTTTCCAGAAGAGGTGGTCGCAGTTTGCACAGTAGGTAAAGTCCTTTGCGGTTTCAAGAGCCTTTGGAGGCACCCTGCTTTTTACGAGGTCCTCTCCCGCCCGGACCAGCGCCCTTCCGCAAAAGGGACACCTGTTGAGTTCAAGGGACGGTTTAATTCCGAGCTGTTTTATCAGTGCACAGAGCTGATCCTCCCAGCTCTCCCTCGGAACGAGGACTACCTTCAAACCCTTTTTTGATAAGGTATCAAACCACCTTCTTGAGGTTGTCACAAAAATTCTATCAAAGCGGGACATTACCTCACGGGTTCGCACAGATCCTCCAAGCACCTCGGCATCATAGCCCATAAAGGTGAGCCACTTAGAAAGCCTGCGGAGGTTGTTTTCAAGTAAAAATTTCATGATAAGTTTTATATAATGCTGAGAGACCACGGAAAAACAGCCCTTATTCACGGGGGCAGGGAGGTCAGCTACTCGGAACTCATTGAAAACTGCAGGTCAATGGCTTCCCTTATTGACATCCTTCCCGACGACAGGGTTATGATCCTCTCGGAGAACCGACCCGAGTGGATTTACACCCTTTTCGGCACATGGCAGAGGGGAGGCATAGCTGTTCCCGTTGACTTTATGAGCACTCCCGGTGAGATCTCATACATAATCAAAGACTGCCAGCCCAGAATAATATTTTGCTCGGACACCACCGCTGAACAGGTAAGGGAAGGGATAAGGCTCTCGGGCATTCAGCCGGAGGTGATCAACTTTGACGAAACCGCCCTCCCCAAACCATTTGATAAAACCTTCAGAAGAAACCCGGAGGACACGGCGCTGATCCTCTACACATCGGGGACCACTGGAGACCCCAAGGGTGTTATGCTTTCCTACAAAAACCTTCGCTCAAACATTGACGGAATAGCGGAAGCCGGTATAGTGGGCAGGGAGGACTCAACCATCGCAATTCTTCCTTTCCATCACGCCTACCCTCTAATGACCACCATACTCGTTCCCTTAAGCGTGGGATGCACCATCGTCTTTCTTGACCGGCTCACTCCCGAGGATATTCTTGAAAAACTACAAAAGTACAGAGTCACCATACTCGTGGGAGTGCCCAGACTCTACAACCTCTTTCACAGGAGAATCAGGGAGAAGATCGGTGAGAGTCTGTTGGGGAGGCTGATGTTCAAACTGATGAAGCGGGTCCCTTCAAAAGGGGTCCGGAAAAAGGTCTTTTCAAAGGTTCACGAGGTCTTTGGTGGAAACATAAAGTACTTCGTGAGCGGAGGGGCAAAGCTCGATCCGGAAGTGGCACAGGACTTTGTGACCCTCGGCTTCACAGTTCTTGAGGGCTACGGTCTGACGGAAACCTCTCCCATCGTTACCTTCAACCCTCCACACGACATTCGCATAGGTTCTGTGGGGATACCAATAAAAGAGGTTTTCGTGAGGATCTCCTCCGACGGGGAGGTGCTCGTGAGAGGACCCAATGTCATGAAAGGGTACTGGCAGAAGGAAAGGGACACTCAGGAGGTTATCAGGTTCGGCTGGCTCCACACGGGAGATTTGGGCTACACGGACAAAGACGGATACTTGTACATTACGGGGAGAAGGAAGGAGCTTATAGTCCTCGGTACGGGTAAGAACGTTTTCCCGGAGGAGATTGAAAACATGATTCTGCAAGAGACGGACCTGATTAAGGAAGTGGGCGTTTTTGAATTGAACGGAAAGCTCCACGCCCTCGTTTATCCGGACCTCGAAAAGGTTAAAGAAAAAAACATAGTTAACCTTCACGAAACCCTCAAGTGGGAAGTTATTGACAGGATCAACAGAAAACTGCCTCAGTGGAAGAGAATTTCGGGGATAAGAATTTCCGACGCGGAACTTCCCAAGACGAGGCTCGGCAAGCTAAAGAGGTTTCTCCTTCCGGAACTCTACAGGGTTGAAACTCCTGAAAAGAAGGAAAAAGAGGACATCTCCATCCTTGAAACCGAGGAGGGAGCCCTCATAGCGGGCTATCTGGAAAGAGAGACTGGAATGAAGGTTTTTCCCTCCCATCACATTGAGCTTGACCTGGGACTTGATTCCCTCGGAAAGGTTGAATTCCTGAGCTTCCTTGAAAAGTCCTTCGGCGTAAGGTTAACCGAGGAAGACCTCTCCTCAAGCCAGAGGGTCAGGGAAATAATTGAGCTCGTAAGAGAAAGAAAGTTCAGGGTGGGAGTTGCTGAAGTTTCGTGGAAGACCATACTTC
Organism: Aquificaceae bacterium; assembly: GCA_026982025.1. GTDB lineage: Bacteria > Aquificota > Aquificia > Aquificales > Aquificaceae > Hydrogenivirga. The sequence continues at coordinate 2,565 of JALSHX010000126.1, forward strand.
AGGAGGCTCAGCCATATCAACTACCCGACCATCCACTTACCTTCAGACTTGGACGCTTGGCACTTAGGCTATTTTTCAAAATCTACAACAGGGCAGAAATTCGAGGAATTGAGAATCTTCCACAAAAGCCCTTCATTCTTGCACCCAATCACGCCAGTTACCTTGACGGTTTTGTTCTGGCAGGTCTCTTGCCCGAGGAGGTTGCAAAAGATGTTTACTTCGTGGGGGAAGAAACCTACTTCAGAAATCCTGTCACCTCCCTTTTTGCAAGGCTTTCTCATGTTATTACGGTGAACATTAATAAAAGGCTCAGAGAGTCCCTTCAAAAAACTGCTTGGGCTTTGAGGCTCGGAAAGGTAGTGGTTATATTTCCCGAGGGGGCAAGAACGAGGGACGGAAAGCTCCTTGAGTTTAAAAAAGGCGTAGCCATCTTATCAAAGGAACTTGAGGTGCCTATAGTTCCCGTTGCCATTGAAGGAACCTACAGCTCCATGTCCGTTTACCACAGGTTTCCCAGACCTGCCAAGATTAGGATTAAAATTGGGAAACCTGTTCTTCCCCAAGGAAAAGAATACCAAGAAATTGCGGACGCAGTTAGAAGGGAGGTTGAAAAACTCCTGGGAGGTTAGCAAGGGTGTATAAAAGAGTTCTTTCTGTAGTAAGCGGTTTTCTAATTTCCGTATCAACAGCCCTATCC
>JALSHX010000127.1 GCA_026982025.1 Aquificaceae bacterium
CATATTCCCAAAGCTGATTGAGGGCAGAACCATAGCGGATGCCATAGCCCTTCTCGGAAGCCTTGATCCCGTGGTGGGGGAGACTGACAGATGAAGGTTAAGGAAAGTGTGTTTACTTACGAGAACCTCCAGGAGATCCCCGAAGGATGCGAAGTAGTAAAGGGGAGGTTGAGGGAATTGGCACCGACTGGAGGAGAGCACGGATTTATTGAGGCTGAGGTTGCTTTTAAGGTAAGAGAAAACACGGAAGGCTACGTTCTTGTGGGAGAAGTGGGTCTTGTTGTTTCCAAAAACCCTCTCACGGTTAGATGTGCAGACATCGTTTTTCTGTCCCGCAAGAGGTTTCCAAAGCTTCCGAAGGGTATGATTGAATCGCCCCCCGACCTCGTGGTGGAAATAGTTTATCCCTCAAATACCTTTGAGGAGGTTGAGGAGAAGGTTTCGGACTACATGGCCTTCGGTGTTGGAAGGATAGTGCTTATTGACCCCGGTTCCCGTAAGGTTACGGTGATTGACGAGGACAGGAAAATATCCATCAGAGGGTTTGATGAGGAGGTTGAGATATATCCGAGGGTTAAGATAAAACTTTCGGAAATCATCGGGGGTAGGAAATGAGCGAGTTCACCCTTTCACTGATCATCACCCTCGTGAAGATCGCAGTTGTTCTCGGCGTTGCGATGGGACTGGGTGCCTATCTTACATGGTTTGAGAGGAAGCTCGCCGGTCATATTCAGGCAAGGCTCGGACCCACCGTGGTGGGACCCTTCGGACTCCTCCAGCCCCTTGCGGACGGTATAAAGCTTCTGACGAAGGAGCCCATAATACCGAGGGGTGCGGACGTTCCCGTTTACTACCTTGCCATAGTCCTTGCCCTTGCGCCCGCCATACTGCTCTTTTCCGTTATACCCTTCGGTCCGGGATTTACCCTTTTGGGGAGGGAGATAAAGCCGATCATTGCGGATGTTAACATTGCCCTCCTCGTGGTCTTTGCCATGGGATCCCTTGCGGTTTACGGCACCATTTTTTCGGGATGGGCTTCAAACTCCAAGTACGCCTTCATCGGTTCCCTCCGAAAAGCCGCGGTAATCATTGCTTACGAGGTGGTTCTGGGATTTGCTGTGCTTGGGGTTGTTCTCCTTGCGGGGACTCTGAGCACCACCGGTATAGTTCAGGCTCAGATTGATAAGGGTGTATGGTTTGTTTTCTATCAGCCGGTGGCATTTATACTGTTTCTTTTCTGCATGCTCGCCGAATCCGGAAGGGTGCCCTTTGACATACAGGAGGCGGAAGCGGAGCTGGTCACGGGCTACAACGTGGAGTATGGCGGAATGAAGTTCGGCATCTTTCCCCTTGCGGAGTGGTACCTCAATGTTATGGCACTCTCCGCCATAGCGGTGGTTCTCTTTTTCGGAGGATGGTCCGGACCGCCCATCCTTGGACCGCTTTCTCCCTACTTCTGGTTTCTCGCCAAAATGTTCGGTCTTGTATTTTTCGTAATATGGCTCCACTGGACCCTTCCGAGGTTTCAGGCAAAGGATGTGACCGAGGTGGCATGGAAGATCATGCTTCCCCTTGCCCTTGTGAATATAATTTTTACCGCAGTGGTTGTTTACATGAGAGGAGGCTGATATGGCTGTTAAGAGACTCGGCAGGAAGGATTACCTCAACATACTTGAGGCAATTTTTTTCATAGACTTTCTTAAGGGACTTTCCGTAACCCTGAGAAACCTCTTCAGGAGACCCGTTACCACCGAGTATCCCAGTGAGAAGTTGACGCCTCCCAAACGCTTCAGAGGAGCCCACGGACACTTCGTATGGGACGGAACGGAGCCCGATTCACTGAAGGCAATTGAGAAGTTTATGAGCTACGAAAAGGGGAAAAGCAGGTGCGTTGCCTGCTACATGTGTCAGACAGCCTGTCCCATGCCCACCCTCTTCAGGATTGAGGCGGTTCAGATGCCAGACGGAAGCAAGAAGGTTACCCGCTTTGACATGAACCTCCTTAACTGTCTCTTCTGCGGACTCTGCGTTGATGCCTGCCCGGTGGGGTGTCTGACCATGACCGACTTATACGAGCTTGCGGGGTATTCCAGAAGGGATGAGGTCCTGAGGATGGACAGGCTTGAGGAGTTCGCCATTGACTTTAAGAAGCGAAGAGGTGATGAGCCCGACCGTATCTGGCCCGTTGACGGGGAAAGGGAAAAGCTCTGGGGGAGGATAGAGTGGACTGGCTGATCTTCGGCGTCCTCTCCCTCTGGCTCCTCATATCCGTAGGAGGAGCGGTTCTGGTTAAAAATCCGATTCATTCCATCCTTTTTTTCCTCTCCGCTGTCCTTGCAACAGCGGGGCTTTTTTTAGCCCTCGGAGCGGAGCTTCTGGCCGGTCTTCAGATAATAATTTATGCGGTTGCAATCGTGGTTTTTTATGTTCTCGTTATCACCACAATTCCGTGGGAGAAGGTCAAAAGATTTGAGGGAGTTTACAAAAAGGAGCTAATCTTCGGAGTTCCTCTGCTTCTCCTTGTCTTTGCCATGATAGCCTACGGAATATACAGGGGAAAGCTTCACGACCCTGCGATTATGAAGGCTGACAGTGTGAGGGATCTGGGAAAGACCCTGTTCACATCCTATCTCTTTCCCTTTGAGGTCGCTTCCGTTATACTTTTAGTCGCAATGATAGGCGCTATCCTTTTAGGGAGGAAAGAGGAGTGACTCTGGAGAAGGCTTACATTCTGCTCGGAATCCTCGTTTTTTTAATGGGGCTTCTCGGGGTTATCGTCCGAAAAAATCTCATAACCATACTTGTGAGCACGGAGATAATGCTCAACGGAGTTAACCTGGTTCTTGTGGCTGTTGACAGGTATCTCGGTAATGTTGAGGGGCAAATTTTCGCCCTGTTTGTATTAACGGTTGCGGCCGCAGAGGTGGCTGTGGGTCTGGGCCTCGTAGTTTCAATATTCAGGCTGAGGGGCTATGAGGGCTCCTCAGAGGTAGTTCATCTCAGGGATTAAAAGATGGAAGGAATCCTCATAATTCTCGTGCCACTTTTTGCCTTCACGATTACGGCAATTCTGGGTAGGCGAATCGGTGATCTGGGAAGCGGTATCATCACGGTTCTCGGAGGTTTTATTTCCTTTGTTTTCTCCTTTTACACGATGCTGAAGGCGGTTGAGGAGCCTTTCAGCATAACCATATACACCTTTTTGCCCCTTGAAAAGAGCTCCATAACCATAGGTCTTTACTTT
>JALSHX010000128.1 GCA_026982025.1 Aquificaceae bacterium
GAGCTAAAATCGCGGAAGTCAAGGAGAAGGTGCTTCCTCAAGTGGATGACGACTTTGCAAAAGAGCTGGGATACGAGAATTGGGAGGAGGCAAGGGCTGATATAGAGAACAAAGTAAGGGAGGAATTTGAAAATACTAAAAAAGCCATTCTTGAGGATGCGGTTTCCGACAGGCTCATAAAAATGCACGAGTTTGAGATTCCCAGAACCTTACTCAACAGAGAGCTTTCATTTTTGATTGAAAGAAGGGTTAAAGAACTTCAACAGCTCGGCTTTGATACAAAGTATCTTGATTACAGAGCCCTCGCGGAGGAATTTATGCCGCAGGCAATAGCCAACATCAAGCTAAGGTACATCCTTGATAAGTATGCCCAGGAAAAGAATCTCTCCGTCAGTGACGAAGATATCAATTTACAGTACGAAGAGCTTGCCGGGCAAATGGGCACCACGCCAGATGAGGTAAAGAATTACTTTGAAAAGGAAAACATGACCGAGGTGGTAAAAAGCGACGCCCTTCGCAAGAAGGCTCTCGCCGAGATAGTTCAAAAGGCTAAAATAAAGGAGGTTGAAAATGATTCCGAAGGAGATAAAGAATCAGCTGGTTCCCATAGTAGTTGAGCAGACACCGAGGGGAGAAAGGGCCTTTGATATATACTCAAGGCTCCTTCAGGACAGGATCGTGCTCCTGGGGTTTCCCGTTGACGACCATGTGGCAAACCTCATAATTGCTCAGCTTCTTTTTCTTGAATCACAGGACCCCGAAAAGGACATATATCTTTACATAAACACTCCTGGCGGTGCCGTTACCTCGGGTCTTGCAATATACGATACAATGCAGTACATAAAACCTGATGTGGTCACCATCTGCATAGGTCAGGCAGCCTCCATGGGTGCGGTCCTTCTCGCAGCAGGTGCAAAAGGAAAGAGGTACGCCCTTCCCCACTCCCGTATAATGATCCATCAGCCCATAGGAGGAATTCAGGGACAGGCAACTGACATTATTATTCATGCAGAAGAGATAAAAAGGATAAAGAGCATGCTCAACAACATCCTTTCCAAGCACACAGGACAGGACATTGAAAAGATTGAAAAAGATGTTGAGAGGGATTACTTTATGTCTGCTGAAGAGGCACGGGATTACGGAGTAATTGACAAGGTAATTGAAAAGAGGGAATAGATGAATAAGGGCAGGTGCTCCTTTTGTGACAAATCGCAGGAAGATGCCCTCGTTCTCATTCAGGGACCCAACGGCACATTTATTTGTGATGAATGTATTGAGAAGTGTCACTCCATAGTCCTTGAGCACAAGCGCGATTCTTTTGAGGTCAGTCTTGAAGACCTTCCGACTCCGGAAAGAATAAAAAAGATTCTTGATGAGTTTGTTATAGGACAGGAAAGGGCTAAAAAGGTTCTCTCCGTTGCAGTTTACAATCACTACAAGAGAATCAAGGCTAAGGAATCGGGCTTTGACCTTGACGGTGTAGAGGTTGAAAAGAGCAACATACTTCTCATAGGACCCACGGGGAGCGGAAAAACACTTCTGGCAAAAACCCTTGCCAAGATCCTTAATGTTCCTTTTGCCATAGCGGACGCCACTTCATTAACGGAGGCGGGATATGTAGGGGAGGATGTTGAGAATGTTCTGACGCGTCTCCTTCAGAACTGCGGTTACGATGTTTCAGCCGCCCAAAAGGGAATCATTTACATTGACGAGATTGATAAAATCGCCAAAAAGTCGGGAATAAATCCCTCAATTACGAGGGATGTTTCAGGAGAGGGAGTTCAGCAGGCTCTTTTGAAAATCATTGAAGGGACTGTGGCAAATGTCCCTCCTCAGGGGGGAAGGAAGCACCCCCATCAGGAATTCATTCAGGTTGACACCACGGACATTTTATTTATTTGCGGAGGAGCCTTTGTGGGCCTTGAGGAAATAATTAAGCACAGGATAGGAAAATCAACTATGGGCTTTGAATCATCAATAAAGAGAAAAAGAGAAGAGGATAATGTCATAGCCCTCGTTGAGCCTGACGATCTAATCAGGTACGGTCTTATACCTGAGTTCGTCGGAAGACTTCCGGTGATCGCTACCCTTGAGGAACTATCAAAGGACGATCTGGTTAAAATTCTCGTTGAACCAAGGAACTCACTCGTCAGGCAGTATAAAAAGCTGTTTGAGCTTGACGGAGTTGAGCTTGAGATAACAGAGGACGCACTCGGGGAAATAGCCCTTGAAGCAATCAACAGGAAAACGGGAGCGAGAGGATTGAGGGCAATTATGGAAGAAGTGATGACTGACATTATGTATGAGATACCCTCAATGGGAAACGTGAAAAAAGTAATTATTGATGGAAATACAGTGAAAAATAAGGAAAAACCAAAAATCATATACGAAAAAGCTGTATGATGATAAGGGGAGTTCTTCTATTTTTTTTACTATTCAGCCTGATCGGTCCATCAAGTTCTCAGGAGCTTAAATACTGCATACAGGTGGCTGCGGACAAAGATTTTTTGAGGATAAAACAGTACTATGAAATGGTGAAGGAGCTTCCATATTCAAGGATTGAACAAAGGGATTCTGTCTTTCTTCTTAGAGTAGGTGCGGAAGATCAAAAGAAAAATTTAGTTGAGATTCATAAAAAAATACGACGATACTTCAAAGATTCTTACATAAAAAAGTGTGAGATCTCTGAAGAACATGTAGTATATCCCCGAGCTGAGGGAAAACAAATAGAACCTACAAAAGTGCATGAACAGGAAAAGCCGGCGGGAACAGATCCGGAGATTAAAAGCTTGAAGGAAGATGTTTCCTACATAAAGAAAAGGGTGGAGGAGCTAAGCAGTTTAAACAAAAACCTTGAAGGTCTTGATGTATTCTTCCGCATCGCAAATCCAAAAACCCTTGAGAAGTTTCTAATTAGCATAGGAATTCTCATCGGCGGACTCTTTCTTTTCACATGGATCCTGATCATCTGGATTTACAGAAGAGTGAGCATCTCAAGGAGCGAGGAAACCAAGCTGAACAGGATCATCACCCTTTTAAAATCCGGGAAAGCTGTCAGGTTGGAGGATGGTAAGCTGTTAATATACGACGAAGAAACCGAGGATTGGAAAGAGGCAGAGTAATGGAAATCCGCGTAATGGGTTCGGACCAGAGGTCTGTTAGATGCGCAAGAGTCTCCTTCGGGAAGGATACTCTAATGGACCCGGAAAGGGACAAGAGGCTACTCAGGTTTCTTTACAAAAA
>JALSHX010000129.1 GCA_026982025.1 Aquificaceae bacterium
GTGTATGGGTATGACACTCAACCTGTAATAGAGGTCCTCACGGAATTCACCTTCAGATACGAGACTCATAAGATCCTTATTGGTTGCCGCTATGATGCGAACATTGACTCTTATAACCTTTTCACTTCCGAGAGGCTCAATCTCTTTTTCCTGAAGAACACGAAGTATTTTTGCCTGAAGGCTCAGGGGCATATCTCCTATCTCGTCAAGGAAAATGGTTCCCCCCTCCGCGAGCTCAAACTTTCCCTTTTTTGAAGTGTGGGCTCCCGTGAAAGCCCCCTTCTCATAACCGAAAAGCTCCGCCTCAAGGAGGGTTTCGGGAATGGCAGCGCAGTTAATTGTGACGAAGGGAAACTCCCTTCGCGGACTGAGAAAGTGAATGGCTTTAGCCACAAGGCTTTTACCAGTTCCGCTCTCTCCTGTTATCAAAACGGTGCTGTCCGTTTCCGCAACCTTTCTTACGACTTCAATCAGCCCCTTAATTTGCTCGCTCGCTCCGACTATTCCGTGAATACTGTAAGTTTTTTGAAGCTCCTCCGTTAAAATCTTCTTCTCTTCCTCCCACTCCTGCCTCTCCTCCTCCATAATTTCAGAAAGCCTGTAAAACATGCCGATCAGCGTTCCCAGAATAATCAGAGTCTCAAGACCCCTCTCAATGCTTTCCCTTGAAGAAAAACTCTTAAACACCGCCAGAACTCCCACAATGTCTCCTCCCACTTTAATCGGGACCGCTATAAATGTTTCATCTCCTTTAAGCCTATCCCTTATCCTCGTTCTGTTTAAAAAAGCAGGGTTTGATTGAAGATCAGTAAGGACAACGGGTATTCCGGATTTAAACACCTTTCCCGTTGCTCCTTCTCCCTTCTTAAATATTCCCCTCTTTACTTCCTTATCAGAAAAGCCGAAGGCTTTTGTTATCTTTAAAGCCTTATCCCTCGTGTCGTAAATGGCAACAAAGCTGAGCTTTGCATCCCAGTAAGAGTAAAGAGTTTTGAGAATGCTGTCAAGGGCTGATTCAAAATCAAAACCCTTGCTGAGGACCTTTGCCACCTCGTTGACAATGGACAGCTCGCGGGTTTCAAGAGTTCTCCTCGTCCTCAGCGTTGACATTAACAAAAGTATAATTTATACCACCTGTGGGGACGTAGCTCAGACCGGGAGAGCGCCGCCCTCGCACGGCGGAGGTCGGGGGTTCAAATCCCCTCGTCTCCACTTTCCAAACCCATTCGCACAAGGCTCTGGACGACACCTTAATATTTACTGACATAATCCACAAATATTACTTTTTTTCAGCTATTCTCCTACTTTTTTCTGTTGTTTTTCGGCAGTTTTTCGTCAATTCCGGACCGCTGTCTCCCAGCGGTTGCAAAATCCTCACAAACCGACCATAATATACGTAATGCTCGGTTTACTTGACAGGATTCGCAAAAGGCGCTCCTACAGGGTGGACTCAAAGAACGGGTGGTTTTATCTGGGTTTTGGCAAGGACCTTCTCTCGGGAGAAGTGGGAAGGATTTACTGGGAGAAGCTCCAGAATCAGGGAATAGTCTTCGGTGCTTCCGGTTCGGGAAAAAGCGAACTCGTGGCGAGGAAAACCTACGAAGACGTTATGACCGGGTATCAGTCCTTTAACATAGACCCGAAAGGCTCAAAGAGCTGGCTTGAGGCTTTCCTAAAGGCCTGTTACAGGAAGGGAATTCTATACGACAGGGAGCGTGGTCCCGTAATTCTCGCCCTTCCCTATCCCGAAGTTTCCTTCAGGTTCAACCCTCTTCAGGGACTCACTCCTCATCAGATAGCCTTCGTGGTGGCATCGGGTATTCCAGAAAGCAGGGAGCCTTTCTGGTGGCAGATTTCCTACGAGATAACACTCGTCACCGCCCTCGGGCTTAAGGCAAGAGGTCTTGAACAGATAACCTTCTCCGACATTTACTCGTACATCACGGTAGAGGGAATGCAGCAGCTCCAGACGAAGGTAATGACCGATACCAATTACGACAACGAATACAGGGAAGAAGCCATAAGAACCCTTCACAAGCTGTCAACCTACGACCCTCAGTTCTTCCCGAGGGTTAACTCCTCTCTGAGAACATACCTCACACGTCTGATAACGGGTGAGGCAGGAAAGATACTAAACGTTCGTCTCAAGGAAAACCTCCTCGAGAAAAGGCTTGACCAGGGTGAACTCAGATTCTTCGGCTTTCTGAACGCAGAGGCGATGAAGCAAACCGCTTACGACGTGGCAAGGCTTCTCCTTGCCTGGCTTCTTACCTACATAGGGAAAAAGAGCGGTGAGCTTAAGGTTATAGAGCCTCAGCTGAGGGTAAACGTTGACGAGGTCACGGAGGTGGCTTTTTACGAAATTAACAAGGCGGTAAGGCTCGTCAGGGAAAGGAACACCTCCGTGTTCATGCTTACCCAGTCTCCTTCGGGACTTGCAGGAGCGTTCCCGAAAGACGGCAGAGGCGTAGTTGAAGACATAATGAACTCCTGTGACCTTAGGATTTTCTTCAGGATGAACTCAAAGGAGGACAGCAAGTATGTATCCCATCTTTCTCCGGAAGTGGAAAAGCCAAAGGCTATTATTCACAAGAACTCCATCTCAATCACCTATCAGAAGTCAAGGCTCATAGAGGAATTTGACACTCAGGAACTCAAGGAAGGATACGGTTACGCTTTTATGGACGGGACCGTTTATTACTTTTACACGCCGCTCCACAAAGATTCCCTGAAGGTTAAAGTGGTGTGGACCGACGAACCGGCAAAGGTAAGCGGTGACGTCGTGGTAAACATGAAACAGCTTGCCGGCAACTACCTTCCCTTTGAAAAAGAAGAGGACGTTCTCGTTATTCTCATGCAGGAATTGAAAGAAAACTGGAAGGTCGGAAAACACTACGTTTTTGAAGATTACGAAATCCAGAACTTTTACGACCAAACGAAGAACTTTATCAAAATCTTTAAGGAAGATTACTTGAAAATCCTTGACTTTATGCAGGGACTCAAAAACATGGTAAGTGTAGTTAAGGGCGGAGGTTTTGCCAAGAAAATATCGCTCCTTGACCACTCCATCAGAACTGCACTCAAGGCCTACGAAAACGTCAGAGAAAGGGAAAACCTGACGCAGGAAGAAAAAGAAATAATCGTTCTTGCGTCCCTCGCCCATGACCTCGGGAAAGCGGTGGCAGTCAGAAAGAACTACACGAAGAGAGACCAC
>JALSHX010000130.1 GCA_026982025.1 Aquificaceae bacterium
CGTACCCTGACTCTCAAAAAAACACCTTTGGTAATTTTCACATCGTACTCTTCCACAACGGAATTTGAATATATATCATCGGGGTGTAAAATGAATTGAAGAACCGGAGTAATTCAGGAGGGGAAAGATGAAGACGAGAAAGGTCCTTTTTTTAGGTGTAGGAGGAGCCCTTTTAGGTGTCGCGTGCGGTCCCACAGCCAAATCAATAGACCCTACATCTTATCCCATTACCGAGGCAGATAGAATTAAGGTAGATATTCCTGAATCATGTAGGATTGCCTACGAGCAGGCGATTCCCAAGGTGGCGGTGGTTGACTTTGCCAATAACACCACCTTTGACCTGGCAAAGGTTGTTCAGACTCAGGAAGCCGGTACCACCAAGAGGAAAGAGGTCCACGGCGGAGTCTGGGGAGTTACCGCAGGTACGGGCGGAATAGGTGTGGGACATGTTGGTGCCAGTGCCTCAAGAACGGACTGGAGAAGGCAGGCGCAGACTGTTTCAAGGGATGTCAACGCCAAACTCGGTGAGAGCGTTGCGGAGGCGGTGATAACGGAGGTGGCTCAAATTGGCGGAATGAGGATCTACACGAGGAGGGATCTCCAGAAGGTGCTTCAGGAACAGAAGTTCCAGATGTCAGGACTCGTTGACCCCAACACCGCGGTCCAGATCGGACAGCTTGCGGGCGTAAGATACATAATAACGGGAGCCGTTAACAATGTTAATGTCAAGTGGGTTGACCTGAGTGATACTAAGGGAGCCCTCAAGTCCCTCTTTGGCACCACCGGTGCGGTTCTTGCAGCAGGTGCATCAACCCAGGAAGGTTGGAACGTTACAGTTGACATTACCCTTAAAGTTATTGACGCCCAGTCGGGAGAGATCGTTCTCTCCAAAAAGGTTGACGGAAGGGAGGTGCTCGGCAAGACCCTCCACATGAGCTACGACTCAATCATAGGGGGGATCAAAAAGGCGGCTGCAGAGGCTGTTGAGGACATCAGGCCCGAGCTTTCAAGGATCTTCGCTCTCAGGGGTTACATAATTCAGCTCAGGACAGCCCCCGACAAGTCCATGAGGTACGCCCTCATCAACATAGGAACCAAGAACGGGGTTAAAGAGGGACAGGAGTTTTTTGTCATTGACTTTCAGGATGTAACGGACCCGATTACCGGCAAATCAAGCTGTGATCAAATCAAGCTTCCCGTTACACTCGTTGTCTCAAAACAGATACAGACCGATAAGGCTTGGGCTGTAATTGAAGGAGACAAGAACCAGATAATGAGGGTCAAGCTGGGTGCTGTCGTTGAAAGAAAGCCCCTCAAGGGTCAGAGCGGAATAAAGAAGCTCTTCTGAGGAGGGAGACCAAATGCGTTTCCTGATTATGCTGGCGGGCTTGCTTACACTTTTTTTGCCCGCTGTTTCAATGATTATTTTAACCGTTGACCAAACCACCTGCCCTTCGGGCAGGTTTTCCGCGGAACTGAAAGCGGTGAGAGGAAGTTACGAATGCGGTGACTTTCAGGGTTCACGATGGATAAAACCCTTTGGCGAAGGACTCATGCTCTACAGGACCTTCAATGTGGAGGGGGACTTCTCCCTTGAATTCAGCTTTTACGCATTCAGACCCGGTTGTCCTTATGTAAGAGTTACCCTTTTCGGGGATAAAGTTCTCTCTGAGCTAAAAAGGGGTAGCAGGTACGCTCTTGGAGGTCCATCCTTCGTTTCCATTTATGGATCCTGTGACAGGTTTGAGGCGGGAATTTCTCAGCAACCGAAGGAAGCGGACTCCATGTATGAGTACAGGAGAAAGATAGCACCCGAAACGGTTCACAGGGTGCGTTTTGAGGTCAGCGGAGGGGCTGCAAGCATTTACCTTGACGGCAGGAAGATCGCCGTTGAGCCTTTCAATGCAATTTCAGATATAAGAGGTGTGGGAATTTACTTTTACAAAAGGATAGATACCGATAAACCTTACGCCGATTATCCAGCCCTTCTGGGCGACTTGAAGATCGCCCTTCTGGGCAAAAGAGGGCAGGTAGTATCAAAGCCATCAAGGGGTCCCGAGCCACCAATTCCCGTCCAAAAGACTGCTTCACCCCAACCGATGCCCGTGCCGGTGGCAAAAACACCTCCCCCTCCTCCTCCGCTCAGAACCTCCGGTCCCGTCAAGTGCATTGATTCGGTTGGTGTAGGAGAGGCGTCTGTAATAGGTGGGGACAGGGCAGGTGCTAAGGTAGAGGCTACTGCAAGGGCAAAGTGGGATGCTATAGAGAAGGCTCTGGGAGTTACCACGAGTGTCAAAACCATACTTCACAACTTCAGGCTCCTTGATGAGGTAATAAAGAACGAGGTGGGAGGTTTCATAAGGGGAGTTAAAACCCTAAAGGTTGAAAACTTCCAGGACATGGTCAGGGTGAAGGTTAAGGGCTGTGTTTATCCGAAGGAGGCGGAAAGGGCACTTAGCCTCATATCAAGCGATACCGCCTTCAGCGTAATGATCCTAACAAAAAACCCGAGGAATGTTGGTTTTGATGAGATGAATCCCGTCACCACTGAATTAATTAACATTTTAAATCAGCAGGGATACAGGGTTTACGACTTTGCTGGCAACCCAAACATCAACCCTTACGATGTGGAAAACATAATTGCTCAGAGGAGATTTATTGCCCTCAGGGCTTACATGTCCCGTGTCCTGTCGGGTGCAATTATAGTTGGCAAGGTTGAGCTGGTTCCTTCAACGAGGGCTGGTCAGGACATAGGTTACGGTATTTCTTCTCCCTTTAATGTAGTGACAGCGCGCCTCAATTACTACCTCCTCACCAGGGACAGGGACGGGCTCAGGATAATAGCCTCCGGCTCTTTGTCAGCCATGGGAAGAGCTCCCAATGAAACGGATGCTGGATACCGTGCAATGGAGGCTCTTGCCAAGAGGCTTGGATCGGACATAATAGGCAAGCTTGAGAAGTACAGGGCATCCAAAAAGAAAGTGGTAAGCGTTACCGTTAAAGGTGTAAAGAGCACGAGGGTTAACTTCAAAATAAAAGAGAAGCTTCAGAGAGTTCCCTGGGTTGAGTCCGTTGAGGACATGGGTCTGGGAAGGTTCAGGGTCAGATACCTTGAAAACACCGTTTATCTCGCAAATGCGGTGGAGAGGATTCCGGAACTGAAGCTGATCAGTTTCAACCCTGCGGAGGTGGTTGCAAAGTATGAGTAGG
>JALSHX010000131.1 GCA_026982025.1 Aquificaceae bacterium
ACCGCCGTGAGGCGGTGCTCCGAACCTCAAGGCTTCAAGGAGGAAGCCGAACTTTTCCCTTGCCTCCTCATCGGATATACCCAGAATTCTGAAAATTAGTTCCTGAACATCCCTGTTGTGTATCCTTATTGAACCGCCACCCACCTCCTCCCCGTTGATGACAAGGTCGTAAGCCCTTGATTTAACAGACTCAATTAGGATCCGTCTTTCTTCAAAGTCATCCGTTTCAAGAGCCATTTCAAGCTTGGAAATGTCCTCCTCCTTGGGAGAAGTAAACGGATGATGCAAAGAGACAAATCTGTGTTCATCGGGGTCCCACTCAATCAGGGGGAAGTCCGTGACCCAGAAAATGTCCCATCGGGACTTATCTATAAGGGAAAACTTTTTGCCGATGTGAAGTCTGAGGGCTCCGAGAACCCTGTGAACATTTTCCCTGCTGTCCGCTGAGAAAAGAACAGTATCTCCTTCCGTGAGTGATAGCCTCTTAATGAGCAGGTCCTTCTCTTGCTCGGTGAAAAACTTTACTATTGGAGAAGAAATCCTGTCCTTTTCAAGCTTCAACCACGCAAGCCCCTTTGCCCCCAAACCTTTTACAAACTCCGTCAATTCATCAAGATCCTTTCGCGAAAGGCTAACCTCGCTAACCTTAATTGCTTTTACACAACCTCCCCTGTCAATGGCATCCCTGAAGACCCTGAATTCTGTTTTGGCAAACAAATCACTGAGGTCAGTAAGCTCAATCCCGAACCTTCTGTCGGGTCTATCGGTCCCGTACCTTTCCATAGCCTCCTGATAGCTGACCCTCTCAAGGGGAAGGTTAATCTCTATACCCAGCAGATCTTGAAAGAGTCTGGCAATGAGCCTTTCTGAAACATCCATAACCTGCTCTTCGGACACAAAGGACATCTCAAAGTCAATCTGCGTGAACTCGGGCTGTCTGTCCGCCCTGAGATCCTCGTCTCTGAAGCACCTTACAATCTGAAAGTATCTGTCAAAACCAGCCACCATCAGAAGCTGTTTAAAGAGCTGAGGAGACTGGGGCAGTGCGTAAAACTTTCCTGCGTGAAGTCTTGAGGGGACTATAAAGTCCCTTGCACCTTCAGGTGTTGACTTGGTAAGGTAGGGGGTTTCAATTTCAACAAAGCCTTCTGAATTGAGGAAGTTCCTTATAACGGAGTAAGCCCTGTGCCTGAACAGGAGGTTTTCCTTCATGGACTCCCTGCGAAGGTCAATGTATCTGTAGCGAAGCTTCAGTTCCTCCGAAACTGCTGTTTCCTCTTCAACACTGAATGGGGGAACTTCGGAACGTGCAAAGATCTTCAGGTCTTCGGCCACAACCTCAAAGAAACCCGTCCTGATCTTTGGATTTTCTCTACCGGGAGGTCTTCTCCTGACCCTCCCAGAAACTCCCACTACCCACTCCGACCTCAGCTTCTGAGCCTTTGTATAAATTTCCGGATTAGCTGTCTCCTCAAAGACAACCTGGATCAGACCCTCCCTGTCCCTTAGGTCAAGGAAAAGAACACCTCCGTGGTCCCTGACCCTGTGCACCCATCCGCAGAGGTTTACTTTCTTCCCCTCATCCTCCTCACAAACCTCCCCGCAGTACTTTGTCCTAACAAAGTCTCCCAAGGGATCAATCATAGCGAATTTATTATAGTGCTTGACAATAGAAGGCGGCTTAATAGCCGCCTTTTTAATTATTTGTGCTTGAGAATAAAGTCCGCAAGTGCTTCAAGCTGATCCTCTGGAAGGTTTTTGATCATCGTGAGCTGGGGTCTCATTATAGCTTCCTTTGCCGGGTCAACTATTGCCTTACCCTGTCCCTTAAGAAATTTTACGAGGTCTGCCTTTTTACCTGCGTATGCACCTGCTATCTTCTTGAGAGAGGGTCCCACGGTTTCGGCGGTAGGCTGGTGGCAAGAGGCACATCCTTTGGACTTGAAAATTTTGGCACCGTCAGTTGCAAGTGAAACACCGCCTACAAAGAGGAGAGCCATAACCAGGTTTCTCATAACCGTTACCTCCCTTTTAAGAAAATTCTAATATTATCATACAACATTTAAGTCTATTTTTCCTCCAGGGGTGTGCACCTGTTTACATCGCCGAAACACCGGGGGCAAAGGTCAAAGAAAACGAGAAGACCCAGACCACCGAGCATCATGTTCACCTGTGTAATAACGAGGTTTTCCTGGCGATCCGGAAGTATCTGGGACTTTTCAAGCTCAAGACCGCAGGAAGTTTTGTTCTCTCCGTCTCCGAGCCTGTGAAACTGAAAAACGAGCCTTTTAGTCCTTCTGCACTTCATCCATTTGGGGACGAGGTCAAGGATAACGAAGTTCATTTGAGCCTGACCTTCCGCAAGCTTCGCCTTTTCCACAAGCTTTTTCACTCTCTCTGGATCAGTCATTTAAAAACCTCCGGTTGTAGTATTATATGAGTGCGAGGAGTGGATATTAATGATTCCCATTAGAGATATAAACCCTTCCCGAACCTTTCCCGTGGTAAACATTACCATTATTGTTATCAGCTCAATTATATGGCTCTACGAGTGGAAACTTACGGGAGTGAAGGTTATCACCCTTGAGGGATATATAAGCAAGTTTGAAATTTTCATAAGACAGTACGGGCTCGTTCCCTCCGAAATACTGAGCAAACCGTATACCCTTTTTACTCACATGTTCCTCCACGGTGGGTGGTTTCATGTAATAGGCAACATGTGGTTCCTGTGGGTATTCGGCGACAACATTGAAGACAGACTGGGAAAGATTAGGTATGTGTACTTTTATATCATTACGGGTTTATCGGCAGCTCTTACCCAAACAGTCATCAGCCTCTTGATGGGAGGGGGAAATGTTCCCATGGTAGGTGCGAGCGGAGCGGTAAGCGGAGTTTTAGGTGCCTATCTCAGACTGTACCCTCACGCAAGAGTACTTTCACTGGTACCCATCTTCTTCTTTATGACCTTCGTTGAAATTCCCGCCCTGATCTTCATCGGATTGTGGTTTCTTATTCAGCTTGTTAACGGTGTTCTAACCCTTCCCGTTGCAGGTCTTGGAGGTGTCGCCTGGTGGGCACACATCGGGGGGTTCGTTGCCGGCTATCTCCTTGTTGGAAGAATGGTCAGAAGGAGATACTATTAG
>JALSHX010000132.1 GCA_026982025.1 Aquificaceae bacterium
AAATTTGTGGACCTGCGGAATAACCCTTACACCGAATCCTTTTGACACAAGGCTCTTCTGGATTTTGAGAGCCTTTTTGAGCATTTCGTTTCTGTTGCTCTCGGGCTGGAGAACTACCTTTCCCTCCTCCAGAAGCCTTCTGAACTCGCTCCTGAGCACAACCTCCTCTCTAAACTCTTCATCAACCACGAATTTCAATTCCGACGCTATTTTGAGGATGGAAGGATGGACATAGTAGCGTGCCGCACCTTTGGGAGAGCAGGTTATGTGGATTGAGCCCTTAAATCTTTCCATTTCGGGGTTAAAGAGAGTTCCGTTGGTTTCAATCTGAACAGTGAAGCCCCTTTCAATCAGTGATTCTACGAGGCGGTGCAGGTGTTGTGAGGTAAAAGGCTCTCCGCCGGTAATGACGGCGTGTCTCGGTGAGTATGAGATAGCTTTTTTAATCACCTCTATAAGCGGTATTGACTGTCCGCCGTTAAAGTTAAGGCTCTCGGGCTGGTCGCACCATGAACACCTCAGATTGCACCCCTGAATCCTAATAAAAACGGAAGGAGTCCCTATGAGGAGTCCCTCTCCCTGTATGGACTCGTAGATTTGAGCTATCCTCAGAGTGACGGCTGTTCTAACTTCACTTGGTAGCATTCAATAACATCTCCCACCTTAACATCGTTAAAGTCCTTGAGCTTTATTCCGCACTCAAAGCCTCTTGAGACCTCCTGAACATCTTCCTTGAACCTCTTGAGGCTTTCAACCTCGCCTTCGTATATCACCACTCCGTCCCTTACAAGACGCGCCTTTGCTCCTCTCTGTACCTTACCTTCAAGAACATAACAGCCAGCAACGGTACCTGCCTTTTTAATTTTGAAGGTAGCCCTTACCTCGGCGGAGCCGAGGACCTCCTCCTTCTCAACGGGTTCAAGTAACCCCTGAAGTGCTTTTTTAACATCATCAATAACCTGATAAATAATTCCGTATGTGCGGACATCTACCTTTTCCTTGTCAATTAGCTCGCGTGCTTTGGGGTCGGGTCTCGTATTAAAGCCGATTATAATAGCTCCGCTTGCCTTGGCGAGCATTACATCGTTTTCGGTGATTCCACCCACCGCTCCGTGAATGACCCTGACCTGAACCTCCTCCGTTGAGAGCTCCTCAAGGGACTTTTTGAGTGCTTCAAGGGACCCCATGGCGTCCGCCTTTATGATGAGGAGCAGTTCCTTGGTCTCTCCCGACTCAATTCTCCGATAAATATCTTCAAGCCTCACACTCTGCGCCGTTGCCTCTTCCTTTTCCCTTTTCTCTCTGAGCTTCTGAGCTATAGACCTTGCGGTTTTTTCACTGTCAACCACCACAAGGGTGTCCCCTGCGGAAGGTAGTTCCTCAAAGCCGAGCACCTCAACGGGCTGGGAAGGTCCCGCCTCCTTCACCTGCCTCCCCATGTCATCAAACATCGCTCTCACCCTTCCGCTGGTAATTCCAGCAACGAATATGTCCCCAATTTTGAGGGTTCCCTCCTGAATTATCACCGTCGCGGTGGGTCCTTTTTTTCTGTCAAGTTTAGTTTCAATAATGACTCCCTTTGCCCTTTTGTTCGGATTTGCTTTGAGCTCAAGTATATCCGCAACGAGACCTATCATTTCAAGAAGCTGGTCCACTCCCTGCCCTGTTTTTGCGGAGAGGTCAACAAAAATCGTATCTCCTCCCCACTCTTCCGGAATTACACCGTGGTCCGACAGCTCCCTTCTGACCCTCATGGGATCCGCCCCGGGCTTGTCAATCTTGTTGACCGCAACTATGATGGGAACATTGAAAGCCTTTGCGTGGTTGATGGCTTCAATTGTCTGGGGCATTACCCCGTCATCCGCAGCGACGACAAGAACGGCAATGTCGGTGATCTGAGCACCGCGCGCCCTCAGGGTTGTGAAGGCTTCGTGTCCCGGGGTATCAAGGAATGTTATGGTCCTCCCATCAGGGAGCTTGACCCTTGATGCACCGATGTGCTGAGTTATTCCTCCCTTTTCTCTCTCCGCCACATTCGTCTTTCTTATGGTGTCAAGGAGGGTGGTCTTTCCGTGGTCAACGTGACCCATGACAACCACTATGGGAGGTCTCGGCTTTAGGTCTTCCGGTCTGTCCTCAACCTCCTCTATGAGAACTTCCTCCTCCTCTTCTTTTTTTGCTTCTGCAAGAAATCCGAATAATTCCGCTATTTCAACAGCCGTTTCGGTGGGAACACTCTGGTTGATGGTAGCGAGAATTCCTTTCTTCATTAGTTCAGCGATCACCTTGTTGGCAGGGACTCCCAGGAGTTCCGAAAGTTCCCTAACGGTAATACCTTCAGGTATCTCAATAATCTTTATTTCCTCTTCCTTTTTCTTTTCCTGTTGTTTCTTTTCCTCTTTCTTTTTCTCCGCTTCTATTTGCTGTTGGAGTTTTTTGAGTATCTGCTGTTCCTCTTTTGATAGTTTTTCCGTTTTGCCCTTTGCCTCCTCCTTGGGTTTTTCTTTGGGCTCCTCTTTTTTAAATTCCCTTTCTATTATTTTGCCGGTCCTCTTTGATTCAACCTTTTTCTGGGGTTTCTTCTTCGGTTCTTCCTTCGGTTTTTCCTTAACTTCAACTCCCAGCTCCTGTGCAACAATTTCCTCAATTGGCTTTTCTTCAACTGATTCTCTGATGTCTTCCTCTTCCTGAGGTGCTTCTTCTTTTGGTTTCTCCTCAACCGCCACAGCGGTTTCTTTTTTCCTTGACTTCTTCTTCGGTTCTCCGAATTCTTGAAAGACCATTTCAAGCTGAATGTCGTCAAGGGTGTGGAAGTTTGACCACTTTTTTCCGTCGTCCCTTGGCACCCACTCGTCAAGGAACTCAAGGATCTTTTTCGTGCGTATTCCCAGCTCCTTTGCTATATCCTGCACCCGCTTTTTCTCCAAAGGCAAAAACCTCCTAAAAGATATATTATAGGCTCTTGTATAATAGTGTCGTGATACAGGAGCTTTCCAGAGAACTCTCGGCTACCCTGCTCCAGACCCACACCTCCTGGGTTATAGTCCTTGAGGATGTGGTCTACAAGATAAAGAAGCCAGTTAACTTCGGCTTCCTTGACTACTCAACCCTTG
>JALSHX010000133.1 GCA_026982025.1 Aquificaceae bacterium
AAAAAGAGATTGAGCCTCTCGGCAGTGAAAAGGTTATAAGAGTCAATGTTCGCATCATAGCGGCAACCAATAAGGATCTTATGAGTCTCGTATCTGAAGGTGAATTCCGTGAGGACCTCTATTACAGGTTGAGTGTCATACCCATACACATACCTCCCCTAAGGGATAGGCAGGAGGATATTCCCCTTCTTGCCCAGCACTTCCTTGACCTTTATAACGAAAAATACGGAAAAAAACTCAGGATTTCACCCGACGCTATGGAGGTCCTGATGGAATACCACTGGCCCGGAAATATAAGGGAACTTGAGAATACTATTGAGAGGATGGTGGTGATGACTGACAGGACAATAAGGGCTATGGATCTCCCTCCGCACATACTTGCCCAGAGACGCAAGCTCAGTTCCGAAGCTGTGATAAGCCTTCCAGAAAAGATAAGGGAAACTGAGGTTGAAAAAATTATTGAAGCTCTTGAAAAGACAGGATATGTTAAGTCAAGGGCTGCAAAGCTACTCGGATTTACTTTGAGACAGCTTGATTACAGAATCAGAAAGTACGGCATAGAGATAAAGAAATTTTAATGAATCTCGGAGTCCTGAGAGAAGCTAAGTTTATTGAAAGGATAAACAGGTTTGTCGGTGTAGTTGAGCTTAGGGGCAGGAGACGGAAGGCTCTCATCAGGAACACAGGAAGGCTTAGAGAGCTTCTGAGAAGTGGAAACCGGGTTTATGTAAGGGATAAATCAGGAGGCAAGCTTTCCCTTGAAATAGTTCTTGCCGAAGTCAACGGCAACCTCGTGTGCATAGACTCTCACCTCCCTCCCCGCCTGCTTATTGAGTACCTCAGAAGGGAAGGTAGACCGTGGGATTTGGACGAAGTGAGGTGCGAGTTTATGGTTGGAGGTTCCCGCTTTGACCTTCTGATCAACGGGAGGGTTCTTGTTGAGACGAAGTCGGTCAATCTGGTGGAGAACGGAACCGCCCTTTTTCCCGATGCTCCAACCGAGAGAGGGAGGAGGCACATCCACCACCTTATTAAGCTTGCGAATAGTTTTCTGCCATCTCTGGTTTTTGTAGTCCAGAGGGAGGATGCAGAGATTTTTTCACCCAATAAAAAAGTTGACCCACCTTTTGCCCGGGCTGTTGATGAGTTCTGCAGGATGGGATACCCTGTTTACGCATTCCTCTGCAGGGTAAGTAAGGAGGAAATTTATATATGGAAAGAGATACCGGTGAGGATTAAATAATTATCAAAAGGAGGAAAGGAAATGAGGGTCAGATTGGCTGAAAAGGACGCCCTTATTGTGGTGGATGTTCAAAGGGACTTTATGCCGGGCGGTGCCCTCCCTGTACCTCAGGGGGACAGCGTTGTGGCTCCTTTAAATTCATACATTGAACTCTTTGAGAGAAGGGGTCTTCCCGTTTTCTTTACAAGGGATTGGCATCCGGAAAACCACATTTCCTTTAAGGCGTATGGAGGAATTTGGCCACCCCACTGCGTTCAAAACACCGAAGGAGCTGAGTTCCATCCTGATCTGAAAATGCCGTCAGACAACAGGTTCATCATATCAAAGGGGACCTCTCCCGACTTTGACGCCTATTCGGGGTTTCAGGGAACACTCCTTGAAGATTTGTTGAGGGAAAGGGGAGTAAAGAGGGTCTTTGTTGGGGGAGTGGCAACGGATTACTGCGTTAAAAATACCGTTATTGGTGCCCTTAACAGGGATTTTCAGGCTTTTCTATTGATTGATGCCGTGAAGGGAGTAGATGTTAGCCCGGGTGACAGCGAAAAGGCAATAGATCTAATGCTGAACAGAGGTGCGGTTGCAGTTGATATAAAAGATCTGGACTGAGGGCATTTCCCCGCTCTGGCACCTTGGATGTTATCTTAACATGGTCGGATTTTTCCCTTGACAATTTGATAATAACGGACTAATATTATATATAGAAAACTCTATTAAGGAGGTGATGGCCATGAGGAGAGGATTGGCAATCTGGAGCCCTTTCGCGGAGCTTGAAAGAATAAGGAAGGAATTTGACAGGCTTATGGAGGACTTTCTTCCTGCTGTTGGAGATGGTGAAAAGGTACTGTCTCCGCCCGTGGACCTTTACGAGACGGACTCGGAAGTGGTCCTCAAAGCGGAGCTTCCCGGGATAAAGAAAGAGGACATTGATGTCACCATCAAGGACAACTCAATTCACCTCAGGGCGGAGAGAAAGGAGGAGCGCGAAGAAAAGACCGAGGATGTCCACAGGGTAGAAAGGTTTTACGGCAGATTTGAAAGAATCATCCCCCTGCCAGTTGAGGTTAAAGCGGACAAAGCAAAGGCGCAGTATAAGGACGGTATCCTTGAGCTGAGGATTCCCAAACAGAAGGTAACCAAAGAAGCGAAGATTCAAATCTCATAACCATCCGGGAGCCTTCTGATGCTGGCTCCCAGCTTCCTTAACTTTTCTTCAAGCCTCTCATATCCTCTATCAAGGTGGTGGATCTCCCTGACGATGGTTGTTCCCTCCGCCACGAGCCCTGCAAGAACGAGGGATGCAGAGGCTCTGAGGTCCGTTGAATTAACTGTGGCTCCCCAGAGCTTCTCAACTCCTTCAATATAGGCTGTTCGGTTCTTTACCGTTATGTTGGCGCCCATCCTGACCAGCTCGCTAACATGCTGAAACCTGTTCTCAAAAATCCTCTCAACAACAATTGACCTTCCTTGCGTGACGGAGAGCAGACTGCAGAATTGAGCCTGCATGTCGGTGGGAAATCCCGGATACTCCGAAGTTTCAATGGTGAGGTTATTCCCTCCATCCTGACCGACTACGCGTATGGAACCTGCTCCGACCGCTTCTATGTGCGTTCCGTACTCTCTTAACTTTTCAATTACCGCCCCAAGGTGGGCGGGGACCACATTATCAATTACCACGTCACCTTCGGTAATTGCGGATGCAACCATAAGTGTCCCCGCCTCTATTCTGTCGGGTATTACTCTGTGTTCAAAGTTTGAAGGAGATCCAGTGCCCTTTATTAAAGCTCTCCTTCCGTCAACGCTTATTTCCGCGCCCATCTTTTTAAGGACGTGGATGAGGTCCATCACCTCCGGTTCAAGGGCTATG
>JALSHX010000134.1 GCA_026982025.1 Aquificaceae bacterium
TAAGGATCGCCGAATTTGACGAAAAGCATCGGAGATCACCTCAAGGGCCTCCTCTTCGCCAATTCGGTCAAGGTTGATCTCAAGCCAGCCCCTCTTTCTGAACCATCTTATCTGACGCTTCGCGTACTCTTTTGTGTTCTTAACTATCCTCTCAACAGCCTCATCAATGGATGCCTCACCCCTGAGGTAGGGAATGAGTTCCTTGTAGCCGATTGCCTGAGTAGCCGTTATGAAGCCCTCAAAACCCCTCTCCACGAGTCTTCTGACTTCATTAACAAGCCCTTCCCTTAGCATTTTGTTTACCCTTTCTCTGATCCGATTCTCAAGATTTTCCCCGTTTCTTGTAACAAAAACCCCGAGATAGCTGTACCTCGGCTCACTCCACCTGTGGTAGCTGGAAAAGGGCCTGCCCGATTCTATAAAGACCTCAAGGGCTCTGACCGTTCTCCGGACATCCGAAGGATTTATTTTGGCGCTGTAAATGGGGTCAACGGTCTTTAGCCTCCGATACAGAAACTCCCTTCCCTTTGCCTCCGCAATTGAGTAAAGCTTCCTTCTTAGCCTCCAGTTCGGCGGAGGGGTCTCCTCAATTCCGTAAAGGAGCGCCTGAAGATACAGATATGTTCCCCCGGAGATTATAGGAACCATTCCCCTTCCACCGATGTCCTCAATTAACCTCTCCGCCATCTCAACAAACATCTTTGCGTCAAAGGTTTCTCCGGGATCCAGAATGTCAATAAGGTGGTGGGGAATCTCCTTCATGTACTCTAAGGGTTTCGCGGTGCCTATATCCATACCCCTGTAAACGCACATTGAATCTGCGCTGATGACTTCTCCCCCTATCCTTTTTGCGAGTTTAAATGAGAGGGAGCTTTTTCCCGACGCAGTGGGTCCGCCGATGATGATAATGCGGATCATATAATAATTATTCTGCAACGGGGCGTAGCTCAGGTGGCAGAGCGTCGGCTTTGGGAGCCGAAGGTCGGGGGTTCAAGTCCCCCCGCCCCGATTTATAATTTTTTTCCCTGAGGGCCCGTAGCTCAGCTGGATAGAGCAGGGGATTTCTAATCCCCAGGTCGGGGGTTCGAGTCCCTCCGGGCCCGTTTTCCATTGCAAATAATTTATGTGAGGGTGTCTCTGTAGGATGGAATAACCGTGTTGTATGCCTCTTACACTATATAATGATTCAATGACATATGTTGATGAAAGCCTTGCACAAGAAACTCTACCAGCTCGCAGGAGAACATGCGGTTATGGCAGAACTTTCACTCAGAGGGCTTCTTACAGTCCATTTAATAGAGGGTTTTCCCCAATGGGATATTCTTGCTTACAACTTTAAGTTGGGAAGGATCATAAAAATTCAGGTTAAAACCGGTCGTGGTCACTGGAAAATTGGTTACGCAAAAGAGTCGGGAGAGGGTAAATACACAATTGAAGGCTTTGCGGAATCTTCTGATTTTTACATTCTGGTTGACCTGATCCGGGAACGCAATAATAACTTTGATTTCTATATTCTACCCACAGATGAGCTCTTCCACATACTTGAGCGCTTTGCACCACAAAAATATTCCCGAAGGAAAAAAGGTAAACACCCTTGCTGGATAAATAAGTTTCTTTCCAGCCACAGTGCAGAATGGAACGCAATCAGGGTTTTTAAAAATAAGTGGAACCTACTGTTTGAATAAACCCTAACCCCAACCCAGCTTTCCCCTGAGGATCTCAAAGAAGTCCTTGCTGGGATGTGTATAAATAAGACACCTCCTCTTTGAGGCGGTTACTATGACCCTGTCCCCTTCTTCAAGGTACATCCCCTCCTGTCCGTCCATGGTCAGGTAGGAGTTTCTGTTTTTGATGAGGGGTTTAAGAACGATCTTTGAATCGGGAGGAAGAACGAGGGGCCTGTTTGAGAGGGTGTGGGGACAAACGGGGACGAGGAGAAGGCTTCTTGATTCGGGATAGATTATGGGACCGCCTGAAGAGAGGGCGTATGCCGTTGAACCCGTTGGAGTGGAGACGATCGCACCATCGCCGTGTATGTGAACGGTGAAGCTACCGTTGACAAATACCCTTACTTCCATGATCCTCGCTATCTCGCTCTTGGTTATCACAACATCGTTCAGATAGTCTCCAAGGAACCTTATTCTTGATCCCCTCTTTAAATAGGCGGAGATCATTAGCCTCCTCTGGGGCTTTGCCCTCCCATCAAGAATATCTCCCAAGGCTGTTGGGGCTTCGTCCCTCTCTATTTCGGTCAAAAAACCGAACCTTCCCTCGTTGATTCCTACAACGGGGATGCCGAGTCTGGAGGCGACCCTTGCTCCCGCAAGAAAGGTGCCGTCACCTCCCACCACTATCATGAGCCTGTACCCGCGTGAGAATGACCTTTTCTTTGAGGTGCTCAGGACCATGGAGGAGGTGAATCCCCTTTCTTCCAGAAACCTCTTTAATTCAAGGGCGGTCTGCCTTGCCCCCTGCGAGTTTTTTACGAAGATGAGAACACTTTTCATATTAGTTCATCAATGATCTCACAAAGGACATGGCCGAGTGTGATGTGGCACTCCTGAATCCTCGGCGTTTCGTAGGAGGGTACTATGAAAGCGTAGTGAACCAGTTCTGCCAGCTTTCCCCCGTTCCTTCCCGTAAAGGCGACCGTCGTCGCACCGAGGTCGTGAGCCTTCCTGATTGCCCTGATTACATTCTCCGAGTTTCCGGATGTTGAAATGCCCACCGCAACATCCCCCGGCTGACAGAGGGCTTCCACCTGCCTTTCAAATACGGTTTCAAAGCCGTAGTCATTCCCAACCGCAGTGAGGATTGAGGTGTCCGTGGTTAAGGCTATTGCGGGCAGTGCCCTCCTCTCCTTCATGTACCTTCCCACGATTTCCGCCGCTATGTGCTGGGCATCGGCGGCACTCCCACCGTTTCCGAAGAGAATTACCTTGTTTCCCTCCCTTATGGCTGTGGCCATGATTGAGCCCACCTCGTATATCCTTTCCATGTATTCTTCAACGAAGGCGAGCTTTACCTCGGCGCTTTCCCTGAAGGCGGAGTGAATGCGTTCAGTCATACTGTTATCATTTTAATTC
>JALSHX010000135.1 GCA_026982025.1 Aquificaceae bacterium
TCAGCCTTCCCGTTTCAACTTTTTCCTTAAAGCGGACCTCAACCACCCAGCCTCCCGTGAAGTCAAGTCCGAGGTTAAGCCCCCTGAGTGAAATAAGTGCAATGCTCAGAACAAGGAGGGTTATGGAAATGGCATAGGATATGTAGCGAAATCTCAGAAAGCGAAATCTAATTTCCATGGGTTCACATTATCCTGCAACCGGTGTTGAGAAGCCCGAAGTTTCCTCCTTTCTTACGATAAAGGATCCTCAAATAACCCGTATCAATATCAACAAAGGGCAGGAAAAAGGCGCCGTTTGATTCAAGCTCAAGAATGGCATCTTCCACACTCATGGGTTTCTCCACCGCAAGGTCCTCCTCAACTATAAAAGGTTTTTCCCTCTCCTCGGGCGACAGGGGCTTGGGCGATTGGAGCTGTTCCTTTATTTTTGCAGACTCCCTTCTGAGCTCAAGTCTTCTCTGCTTTAGCTTGATGAGCTGTCTCTCAATCTCGTCAAGGCACAGGTCAAGGGCGGAAAATACATCCACATCCTCCTCCCACGCGTGGATGGACCCGTTTGGAATGTTTTTGAGGTACATGTGTAAATCAACCCTGTAGAGGGTCGGCTGGCTGTTTCCCGCATAATCCTTATGCCTTGACCTCACACTTGATATTGAAACTATCACCTCAACCTGATCCTCGCCCGCCTCTCTTAAGTATCTTCCGAACCGTCCCAGCTTTCCCTCAATAAAGCTCTTCATCGCGTCGGTGATCTGGATGTCAACTCCTCTGAACTCAATGTTCATCCTCTCTCCTCCACTTCACTACTATTTTACCTCGTCCGATGATTCTCCCCAACCGCACCCCCGGATCAAAGGGCTGGAACTCTTCAAAGGAATCGGGCAGAAGGATCACCCAATCCGCAACGTTTGAGGAAACCTCAACGGGAATCTCTACATCTCCGATCTTTAGCAAATCTCCAACACCGAGGGCTAATGCGGTTTTTGAGTTCATCAACGCCTTTTGCTCCCTCTCAATGGCGTGAGTCCAGGGATTCCAGTGCCCCATTTCTTCAACGAGGGTTCTAACACCTATGATCCAGAAGGCATTGCCATCTCTCTCAATGGAAGGAGGCTCTTCAGGCTCAACCTCCCTGAGCAGGGGAAGAGGTTCGGTGGTCATCTCTGAAGGCTCTACACCGAGATCTTGTAGAAGCTCCGAAAGTGATACGGTGTTCCCGGGGGGCTCAAGCACCTTCGGGAATCTTTCCCTTATTCCGAATCCGTTTCTGAATGCATAAA
This sequence comes from Aquificaceae bacterium, assembly GCA_026982025.1. Taxonomy (GTDB): domain Bacteria; phylum Aquificota; class Aquificia; order Aquificales; family Aquificaceae; genus Hydrogenivirga. The sequence goes on from JALSHX010000135.1 coordinate 1,281, forward strand.
ACTCCCTTTCCGGGAAAGCCTTTGCGGGTATTACAAGGTCAGAGTGAACGGCTGTGATGTTGGGAAAGAGTCCTATGTACACCTTCTTAATCCCCTCAATAGACCTGATAAACTCATCGTCCGCATAAATAAAGGGGTTTCCGGTCATCAGAATGAGATCAGAGTTCTCAGCCTCCTTAAAAAAATCTTCAAGACCGCCCAGGGAAATGGGGGAGATGTCACCCACGAAGGAGTACTCACAGCCCGTCCTTCTGACTATCTCACCTATGAGCCAGATAATTCTATCACCCTGCGGAAATTTCAAAAGGCTGTCGCCGACAAGTATAAGGGATTCCCTAATGAGGGAAAGGGCCTCCCCCGTCCTCCTAACATCCTCACCGAACCCAGCTGGGTCCTTCCCATTGAGAAAGCCAAGAAGCCCCTCTAAGAAATCAACCATCTCCTGTGGAGAGAGGAGAAGCCTCTTTGAGGCCTTAGCTGAGGTGGTGGCGTAGCGGGTTGACACGGACAGGATGTAAGCTGACGATTCAAAGGCATCCACAAGCCATCTGGTAGCCATTACCTCTGAGAAAACGGGATCACACTCAAGCGAGAGAATAAATCGCATATCCGACCAACGCTGGGGAGGGAGCGAAGATGGTTTGAAGGGTAGATGACATGAGTCAGAGTAAACTTTATCGGTCAGCCCGAGGGCGTAAAGGGTGTCGTTCAGGTCCGATTGCCTATCAAGGAAAATACAGATCCTTTCTCCCATCCATTCTTTGAGCAGGCTGATCGCCTCCTCAGGGCTTATTTTTTTAAACTCCCCTCCCTCTCTGACCGCAGGCTCACGGATTCGGAGGGGATTTTCCGGGAGCTGTTGAATGTAAGTTATTCCCTTTGTACACAGACTCCCCAGACCGTTGGGGTCAGCGGGATGGCCGTAGAGGTCAACTATCTTTGAATCCTTCAAATACGCTATGTACCCGCACGAACATCCGCAACCCGCACAGTACCCGCAGAGCTCCCTGTCAAATTCCTTTGCAGTCAGCGGTACAACTGTGGGTCGGAGGTTCACTTCTCAAAAACCTCTTTTTTAATCTCCTCCTCCCTTCCGAAAACTCCCATGATATGGTAACCGTTGTCAACATGGATGACCTCACCTGTCACCGCCCTCGCCCAATCACTGCACAGATAGACCGCCGTATCACCGACTTCATCAATGGTGATTGCCCTTCCGAAGGGATTGACCTTCGTGGTGTGATCCATTAGAAGGTGAAAACCGGTGATGCTGTAAGCGGCGAGCGTTTTAACGGGACCCGCGGATATGGCGTTTATCCTGTGCCCCATGGGAGCAATGTCGTAGGCAAGATATCTGACGGTGCATTCAAGAGCCGCTTTGGCTACTCCCATGACATTGTAGTGAGGAACAACCTTTTCCGAACCGTAGTAGGATAGAGTGATAATGCTTCCTCCTTTCCCCTCCATCAGGGGAACAAGCTCCCTCGTAATGGCTATCAGGGAGTATACTGATATATCCATTGCGCTCTTGAATCCTTCCCTTGAAGTGTCAATAACACCTCCCTTAAACTCCTCCTTAGGGGCAAAGGCAATGGAGTGGACTATGATGTCAAGTTCACTCCAAAGGTCCTTGAGGTGCTTTCTCAGGGCAACTATATCCTCATCGGAAGAAACATCACACTTTGCCGTTCCCTCAGCTCCCAGCTCCTGAGCAATCTCCTCCACCCTCCTGCCCAGTTTTTCGCTTGGATATGTAAAGATCATCCGGGCACCTTCTCTGGCGAAAGACTTTGCAATACCGT
>JALSHX010000136.1 GCA_026982025.1 Aquificaceae bacterium
AGGAGGACATTCGGAGACCTCGCAAGAATGGCTGGTACAATTCCCTACGAGCTGATGTGCAACATCTCAGAAAGGGTAGCCCGGGAAGTTATTTGAGGGAGAGGATCCACTCCGCAAGCTTTTTTGCCTGAGCTCTATCAACAGGCTGGGCGGTCATGGGAATGGAGCCCCACTTACCCATACTCCCCTTCGTAATGCTGATAACGAGCTCCTCAACGGCTCCCTCTTTGCCCGAATACCTTTTTGCCACATCCCTGTAAGCGGGTCCCACCTTTTTGGTATCAACATCGTGGCAGGAAAAGCAACCTTTATCCTTTGCAAGTTTAATAACTTCCGCAAAGGGTCCTCCCTTTCCGGTATCTTCTTTAACCTCCTGAGGACTGGCTTCTGAGGTCGGTGCTGTTTCCTTCTTTTCTCCTTCACAGGAGTAAAGGAAAATTGAAAAGGCACCGAGTAAGATTAGGGTCCTCCGCACCATCAATTGCCTCCTTTACTTGAATCAAGGAGCTTTTCTCTTAATATTTTAACAGCTTTGTCAACGCCTTTAACATCAGAGCCTCCACCCTGAGCCATGTCTGGTCTTCCGCCCCCGCCTCCTCCGAGAACCTTTCCCACTTCCTTTATCAGCTCGTTTGCTTTTATCCTGCTCTCAAGACCCTTTGAAAGGGCAAGTACCGTTGAAAGCTTGTCTCCCTGAAGGGATATGAGGAAAACCACATCCCGCCCAGTTTTTTGCCTGAGAGAGTCAGCAAGGTTTCTCAGCTCATTCTGGGAGACTTCTTCAAGGATTCCCCAGACAAGGTTGAAATCTCCCGCCTTTTCTCTCCTGAGCCTTTCCTCCAGCCCATGGACCATTATCTTCTGCCTGATTTTCGCAATCTCCCTGTCCTTTTCTTTAATGGAAGCTTTGAGATCGGTTATTTTATGGACTATCTCCTCCTCCCTGCACGCAAGCTCCCTTGCAATGTCTCTTATCAAAACCCTGTCCCTGAATGCGGAGGATACCGCCCACCTTCCGGTGAGAGCCACCAGCCTCCTTATCCCCGACGCCACGGAGGTTTCGGATATTATCCTAAAGTAGCCTATATCTCCCGTCCTTGAAACATGCGTTCCCCCGCAAAGCTCACGGGAAAACTCACCCGCAGAAATTACCCTTACCCTCTCGCCGTACTTCTCCTCAAATATTGCTACAGCCCCGCTTTTTATGGCGCTCCTGTAGTCCATTTCCTTTACGCCTACCGGCAGATTCTCCATTATCTTGCTGTTTACAAGCTCCTCAATCTTGGCAATTTCCTCATCACTTAGCTGGGAGAAGTGGGTAAAGTCAAAGCGAAGGTATCTGTCAGAAACCAGCGATCCAGACTGCCTCACATGATCCCCCAGAACACTTCTCAGAGCGGCGTGTAGAAGGTGGGTTGCGGTGTGATTCCTCATAATGTCCCTTCTTCTCTGCTGGTCCACCTTTGCCCTGACCCTGTCTCCAGAAGTCATCCTTCCCCTCTTGACCCGCCCTATGTGAACTATAATCCCCTCAACGGGCTTCTGCGTGTCCTCCACGAGGAAGATCCCCTCCGAGGACTCAATTATTCCCGTGTCCCCGACCTGTCCTCCTCCTTCTGGATAGAAAGGGGTCCTCTTAAGAAGGATCTCCCCTTTCTGACCTTCGCCGATCTGAGAAACAACTTCACCGTTCACGATTATCGCTTTAAGTTCTGTCTCCACCTCCAGATGGTCGTAGCCGACGAACTCCCCGGTTTTTCCTATCTCCCTCAGGTGCTCGTAAATTGGTTCTACCTTTTTTGATTCAACCTTAAAGTGTTTTCTTGCCCTCTCCCTCTGCCTTTCCATCTCCTCCCTGAATCCTTCCATGTCCAGCGAAAGGCCTCTTTCCCTTGCTATCTCGTCAATAAGGTCAACGGGAAATCCGTAGGTGTCGTATGCCTTAAAGACCTCCGAACCAGTTAAGTAGTTCCTTCCTTCACTGTGCGCTCCCCTGATCATCCCCTCAACTTCCTGAAGTCCTGCCCTAAGAGTCCTTATGAACCTCTCCTCCTCTCCTTTAACCACACCCCTCACGAACTCAAGGGACATCTCAAGCTCGGGATAGGGCTCCTTCATAAGCTCCACAACTATTTCAACCCCCCTGTGAAGGAAAGGCTCCTCAACACCCAGCCTGTACCCGAACCTTAGAGCCCTCCGCAGGATTCTCCTGATTACATAGCCCCTTCCCTCGTTTGATGGCAAAACTCCGTCTGATACCGCAAAGGTAAGTGCCCTGAGGTGATCCGCTATAACCCTGAGAGCTGTGTCCTTCTCGGGAGAATCACCGTACCTTACACCCGAAATCCCCTCACCGAAATCAATTAAAGGTCTGATGATGTCAATCTCAAAGTTGGTCTTTGTTCCCTGAAGAACACTCGCTATCCTCTCAAGTCCCATTCCAGTGTCTATGTTGGGAGAGGGTAGCGGTTCAAGGTTTCCCTTCTCGTCCCTGTAGTACTGCATGAAGACGAGATTCCAGATCTCAAGGTATCTCTCATCTCCCTCGTACTCCTCACCCCTGTCAACATAAATCTCCGAGGAGGGTCCGCAGGGACCCGTCTCACCCATCTGCCAAAAGTTGTCCTCTTCTCCCAGCCTCCAGATACGCTCCTCACCAAGTCCCACCTCCTCGTTCCATATTCTGAACGCCTCGTCGTCATCTCTGAAAACGGATACGAATATTCTCTCAACGGGAATTTTGAGTACTGTGGTAACGAACTCCCAGCCCATTTCAATGGCTTCCTTCTTAAAGTAATCGCCGAAGGAGAAATTCCCCAGCATTTCAAAAAATGTGTGATGCCTTGAGGTATAGCCAACCTGCTCAAGGTCATTGTGCTTACCCGAGACCCTCAGACACTTCTGACAGGAAACAGCCCTTTTGTAGGGTCTCTTTTCAATTCCCAGAAAAACGTTCTTGAAAGGTACCATCCCCGCGTTGACAAAAAGGAGGGTTGGATCGCTCTCGGGCACAAGAGAAGAGCTTTTAACCTTGGTGTGTCCCCTCTTTTCAAAAAAGTCAAGGAAAA
>JALSHX010000137.1 GCA_026982025.1 Aquificaceae bacterium
TTTCCCCCCTCGCACTGAGGCACTCTGGCTACGGGGGGAAAATTCTTGGAGTTGACATAAACTCTCAAGCGTTGGAGGAGGCAACGGCAAGGGGCATCATTGACATTGGTTTTGAAAGCTTTGACGAAGTTGATTGGAACGAAGTTAATTCCGTTATTCTTGCAACGCCTGTCAGAACCTTCAGGAATATTGCAGGGTCAATAAAAAATTACCTCAAGGGCTCCGCCATAGTCACCGATCTCGGTAGCGTTAAGGGTAGGCTCGTCCTTGACCTTGAAAACACTTTGGGACCGAGGTTTGTTGGTTCCCATCCAATTGCGGGGACGGAAAAGTCCGGAGTTTCAAACAGCAAAGCGGACCTGTTCAGGGCGAAGAAGATAATAACAACACCAACGCAAAATACGGATCCCGATGCCCTTGAATCGGTTGAATCATTGTGGAGGTCGGTAGGGGGTGTTATTGAAAGGATGGACCCCTTCCTTCACGACAGAGTCTTCGGTGCGGTTTCCCACCTTCCCCACGCGGTGGCTTTCGCACTTATTGACGCAATAATAGAGCTCTCCCGGGAGGTTGACCTTTTTATGTACCCGGGAGGTGGTTTTAAAGACTTCACGAGAATCGCCAAGAGCGATCCTGTTATGTGGCGGGACATCTTCCTTGAAAACCGGCAAAATACTATTGAGGCAATTGAAACCTTTATTGAGTCCCTGGACAAACTCAAAATCCTAATTAAAGAGGAAAAGGAGGAGGCTCTCACCGGATTCCTGAGGGAGGCAAAAGAAAGGAGGATGAGCATGGAATGAAGCCTGTAAAGATCAGGGGACCGCTGAGGAGGGTAAAAGGCGAGATCAGAACACCCTCGGACAAATCCATTTCCCACAGGTCTCTCATCCTCGGCTCAATTGCAGAGGGAGTAACGAGAGTAAGGAATATTCTTAGGTCAGCTGACACCCTTGCGACCCTTGAAATTCTCAGAAGCATCGGCACAGAAATTGTTGAGGAGGATGGGGAGGTCATCATTAAGGGCAGAGGATACAAATTTAAAGAACCCTCCGATGTCCTTAACGCAAAGAATTCAGGCACAACAGCAAGGTTAATGATGGGTGTCCTCTCAACACAGCCCTTCTTCAGCGTGATCACGGGAGATGAAAGTCTCAGGAGCAGACCCATGGGGAGGGTTGTTATACCTCTCAGAGAAATGGGTGCTGAAATTATGGGCAGGAATCTCGGAGAGAATTTACCGGTTGCAATTAACGGAAGACGGCTGAGGGCTATCAGCCACACCAACAGAAGGTCCTCCGCGCAGGTAAAGTCTGCCTTGCTACTTGCAGGACTGGGTGCGGAGGGAATAACGGAGGTCTTTGAACCCATCCTTTCAAGGGACCATACAGAGAGAATGCTTAGGGCTTTCGGAGGTAAGGTGGTAGTCATTTCAGAGGAAGAGGGACACCTGATAAAGGTGGCAGGAGGTCAGGTGCTCAGGGGAACGGAGGTTATCTGCCCGGCGGACCCCTCCTCATCTGCCTTCTTTGCCGCCCTTGCGGTTCTCACTGACGGTGAGCTATTGCTCAGGGATGTTCTCGTTAACCCCACCAGAGACGGCTTTTTCAGAAAGCTAATTGATATGGGTGCTGATGTAAGCTACCTTGACGAGCGGGAAGTTGCCGGAGAACCAATCGCGGATGTAAGGATAAAGGGCGGGAAGGAGCTGAATGGTATAAAGGTCGGCGGGAATGAGATACCATCAATGATTGACGAGATACCCATTCTTGCGGTAGTCATGTCCCTCGCGAGGGGAAGGTCCGTTGTTAGAGGCGCCAAGGAGCTGAGGTTTAAAGAATCGGACCGTATAAAGGCTGTTTGCCAGCACCTCCGAAAGATGGGAGCTAACATTGAAGAGCTTGATGACGGGTTTGTCGTGGAGGGTGTTTCATCTTTAAAGGGCACGGAGATATCAACGGGGGGGGATCACAGAATTGCGATGGCCTTCACCGTAGCGGGTCTCGTCGCTGAGGGGGAGACGATTATAGACGATCCCGACTGCGTTTCCATATCCTATCCCGGATTTTACAAAGACCTCTTCTCACTCATTGAGAATTCGTGACAGCCTCTTGATTGCTTCCACCTTCTCCCTCTGACCCACCTTTGCCTTTTCTATGGCTCTCTTCAAGGTATCAATAGTCAGGTCATAAATATCCCTCCGCACGGGGAAAGGATGCCCGTCCTTCCCTCCGTGAGCAAAGGTGTACCTTGCGGGGTCTTTAAAGGAAGGCTTCATCCCGTAAATTAGCTCGCTCACGAGGGCAAGGGCACGCATCATTTTGGGACCAACCCCTCTTAGCTTCAGAACATCCTGAAAGGTGTTTATAACTCCGCTTTCAATACCGGAAAGGGTCCTCTTAATTCTTGGAATATCAAGGTCTCCCGGAAGGATGTAGTGTCTCTTCGGCATATTAAGTACCCGGATCCTGGCAATTTCTTTCAGCAGAAACTCAGGATCAGAGATAAGTTCCTTGATACCGTTTCTTGCCTCCCGGGAATATCTTGATGTTAAATTCAAAAGAATCTTCTCGTGGAGCTTCTGTGAGGATATTCCGCTATGGGGTTCCTCTACAAAGTCATCAACCTTTTCGCCGAGCCAGTGGTACCTTCTCGCATACCCCATCTCCTCGTTCATCCCCTGCTGAATGACGCACCAGCTCCCTTCTTTGGTGAAGATTATGGTGTGGTGGTAAATCTGGTAGCCGTCCTGAAGCAAAACGCTGTCAACCTTTGCAGTAAGCCTGCTGATCTCTACGAAGAGCTCACCTCTGAGAGAGTGCTTCTCCGATAACAATTCTATTTCTTGAGGGGTTCTCAGTGCGGTTCTTCCCTTTCCCCCAGCCATGTAAATACCGATTTCGGGACCGATGTCCCTGAGCGCTTCCTTAAGAGCTCCGCAAACAGTGGTTGTAAGACCGCTGGAATGCCAGTCAAATCCGAGAACACAGCCAAGAGACTGGAACCAGAAGGGGTCCGAAAGCCTCTCAAGAAGAGTATT
>JALSHX010000138.1 GCA_026982025.1 Aquificaceae bacterium
TTTGTAAATGTCCTGTCCGGGAATAGTGTAAATGGAAAAGGTCAGCGTAAAGCCGTTGAGGTTGATCTTTCTCGTAATGAAGTCAAAGACAAGGGTCCTCTCCTGCTTTGTGTCAAATGAAAGCATGTCAAGACCGCTGTCTTTTGCTAAATACTCTATGTTGGTGGTTTTACCGGACATGGCAATTCCGTGATACACGACCTTAAACCTCACAATCCCCTTGGCAGAATCAACCAGCATTAGAATCCCCTCCTTTAACCCTTATGTAACTCCACTCAAGACAGTTCGGGCAGACGGGAGTGTATCTTGACACCTCAAATCCGCACCTCTTACAATTCCACATCTTCATCATTTCAAGGAGCTCCTTGAAGCATTCCCCCCTTTCTTCTTCTCCCGCTTTTAATAATAATTTAATCGGTTCTGTCAAATTTTCTTTCAAATCCTCCAGCCTGTCCATTCTGCCCACATTCAGGTAAATGAGGGAAAGCACAGACGGATCAATAACTTCCTCCTTTTGAGTAACGAAGTTCATTATCTCTGGAGTGAGGCACCGTCTCTCAAGGAGGACCATGAGGAGTTCGTCCAAAAACCCTTCCCTTTCAGCCTTTGAGAGAACCTTCTTTGCCTTCTTTTCGCCTTCTGTATTACAAAGTATTACTGCAAGACCGCACAGGGTTTCAGCATAGGCACTTTCCTCACTTGCCTCCGCGGAACATGTCAACATCTGGTTTAAAATCCCTTCTTCACGCTTCCTTTCAGCCCTTGCACACTCTTTAACAATCCTCTTCTGAAGGTCTATTGCCTTGTTTACCTCTCCTCCCAGAAAGTACAGGCTTCGCAGTAATCTCTTTGCCCTCATGTTTTCCCAGTTTTTGCCGAGGGCTTTCTCAAGGAGGTTAATTGCCCTCCGGGGATCGTCTTTCCAGACATGCTCTGCAACAAGGGTCTCAGCAATGCCTTCCGAGTATCTGTCAAAATAAAGGGAGGGTTCCTTTCCTTGTTTTAAGAGAACCTCAACATAGAGAGGGAGAACCTCCTCTCTTGAGGTTAGCCTTGAAAGTTCCTTCTCCGCACCCGAGTAGTCTCCCGTTCCTACACTTTTAAGAGCTTTTCTCAGCCTTTCGGTATAACGGGACCATCCCACTCCCTTGAGCTCATAGTAGCCGTAGGCGATAACGAAACCGAGAATGAATGAGCCAAATATTAAAATGAATAGAGGACTTTCAAAGGAGATGCCGAAAAATTTCAGTCTGACAGTCTGAAGGTTGTAGTATGCAAAAATAACAGAGAGAAGAACGAGAAGTATAAAAAGAACGACCCTTCCCACGCTCATTTTTCCTCTCTTACCGACTCAGACCAGATCCAGTCAAGACCGTACATTTCCCTCCACTGCGGAGTGAAAATGTGAACGATCACATCAATCAGGTCAAGGAGAATCCAGTTCCCGAATTCGTATCCCTCAATGTGATCCGGCTTCCACCCCTTCTCCTCAAGCTTTTCCGAAAGGTACTGGGCAAGAGCCCTCGCGTGAACGGGTGAGTTTGCCGATGCTATTACAAAGTGATCTGCAATGTTTGTTGCCTTTGAAACATCAAGCACCTTTATGTCCTCTGCCTTTTTTTCCTCCAGCAGTCTCGTGATCAGGTTTAGCTTTTCCATCCTTTTTCTCTTGCTAACTCCTCCAGTTCTTTGAAGTAACTGGAAACTCCGTAAACCTCCCTGAACTTTTTAAGAGCCTCAAATGCTTCTCCGTAAGCCTTCTCCCTTATTTCTTCCCACCTTTTGACCTCTTTCTTCAGGAACTCAAGCCTTTTTTTGACAAACTTCCGATCTTCTCCCTTTGTCTCTTCAAGTTTCTCATGTGTTTCCTTAATGAGGGAACGGATTCTTGAGACCTCCTTTTCAACCTGACGGTCAACGAGCAGAAGTGACCTTATGTACCTATAAGCAACTTCTTCTTCCGGGATGTACTTAGCAAAGTTGATCAAAAGCTCCCTGTACCTGACCGCAGCGGAGTAAGTGTAGCCGTACTTTTCGTAAAACCTCGCTATGTAATAGTCGTGTTTTGCTATTTTTCTGTATGCCTCGTCTATCAAATCGGGCATTCTATCCGCGTACTCGCTTCCAGGATACCTGCTCAGAAACTCCCTCGCCTTCTCAATTGCTTTCCATGTGTAGGTCTGGTCCCTGTGAGGGTCAGGAGAAACCTTAATGTAGCTGTCAACGAGAAGGTAATAAGCTTCTTCAGAGGTCCTGAGTCGGGGGTAGTAAAAGATAAAGTCCTCAAGGGCAACAATGGCATTCACATAGTCGCCGTCAAGGTAATAGCTTTTTCCCAGCAGGAACTTTGCCCTTTCAATTTGCTTGGGCGTAAGGTGGTCCATGAACTTGAGAGCCATCTCAAGGTCGCTTGCCGCGTCTCCGTAATCGCCTTCCTTGAAGTTCCTGAGGGCAGACTGAAAGTACTCCTGAGCCTTTTTAGCTCTCTGCTCTTCGCTCAGCTTGGCGCATCCCGAGAGAAGGACAAAGACCGCGAAGAAGTAGATCCATATCCGCATTCCACTCACCTTGACAGGAACATCTCATAGTAATCAAGGGGCACATCGCACTCTTCCCTGATGGAAACCCACGTTTTCATGTTCTTCTTCTCAAGTAGCTTCTCAACCTTTTCCTTCAGCGAAGGATTCACCCTGAGCTCAAGGTACCTCCCTTTAAAGTATCCTATCTCCTTTTCAATCTCGTAAAGAACAACCTCCGGACTTTTAATGTACCCCCTTCCCTTGCAGTAGGGACAATCGGTGGATAGAAGCCTCGTTACGCTCGGCGTTTCTTTCTTCCTCGTCATCTCAAGGAGACCCAGCTGGGTAATTCCGTATATGTGAACCTTTGTTCCTTCATCGGCAAACAGCTCCCTGAACCTTGTAATAAGTGTATCCCGGCTTTTTTTATCCTTCATGTCAATAAAGTCAATGATAATAATTCCGCCTATGTCCCTCAGGCGTATCTGTCTCGCTATCTCCTCTGCAGCCTCAAGG
>JALSHX010000139.1 GCA_026982025.1 Aquificaceae bacterium
GTGGGTAAGGTAGGAGGCCTTTTTATTTTTAACGCTTTAACCCTTGAAAGGATCCGAAAGATAAGCCTCCCTCATCCTGCGGGGAAGTACAGCCCTTTATTCAAGGTTTCTGCTCTGAGGTCTTACCTGCTGGGCAAGGAGGTTTACCGGGAGTACTGCTGGGGGTGTCACAACCTGAGGAAAAGAGCCTTCGGACCTTCCTTTGAGCAAATTGCAAGAACGAGGAACGAAAAATCCATTCTGAGAGCCCTGAAGTCTCCTCCTACTCCCTACATGCCGTCCTTCAGCTTATCCCGTGCTGAGAAGGAGGCTCTGCTGAGTCTTTTCAGGTTTTTGAAAAAGGGAGAGGTCCATGCTGAGGGTAAGTGAGTTCGTCAGGATGGCTATTGAGGGAAGGAGCTACGAACCTCCTGAGGGAATTACCCTGATCTGGAACCTTACAAACCGCTGCAATCTGAGCTGTCAGCATTGTTATGCGTCCGCGGGCAGTGATCCCAAGGTGGAACTTTCCCTCAGTGAAATCAGGAGGATTGCAGACGAGCTGGTCTGTGAGGGAGTGAGGTTCGCTGTGCTTTCGGGAGGGGAACCTCTTTTGAGGGACGACATTTTTTCCCTGTCAGGGATCCTGACGGAAAAGGGAATCAGAACTTACCTTTCAACAAACGGTCTTTTAATAAACAGGGATAATGTTTCCTTAATTTCCGAATCCTTTGACTATGTGGGAATAAGCATTGACGGGACTCCGTCCGTCCACGACGCCTTTAGGGGGAGGCGGTGGGCTTTTAAAAATTCTTTCAGGGCTCTTGAGCTGTGTCTTTCGGAGGGAATAAAAACGGGGATAAGGTTTACTTTAACGGAGTTCACCGCAGGGAGCCTACCCTTCATTTTTGACCTGGCAAAGGACCTTTCCGTTGACAGGCTTTACATCTCTCACCTCGTTTTCTCGGGCAGGGGAATGAGGCTTTCAAGACCCGAAAGGGTGGCTCTCAGAAACATCTCCTCCTTCATCATGGACATGGCTCTTGACATGACTGAGGAGGGATCGCGGACCGCGGTTATCACGGGAAACAGTGAGATGGATGCCGTGATACTTCTTGAAAGGTTCGGCAGGCGTTACGGCGAGTGTGAAGACAACCTCAGGGAGATATTGAGGAGGTGGGGAGGCAACTCAGCGGGTGAGAGGCTCCTGTGTATTGACCACAGGGGAGATGTCAAACCCGATCCCTTCTTCTTTCACTCTTTGGGAAACCTCAGAACTCAGAACTTCGGTGAAGTCTGGAACTCGGGCGGAATACTGAGTGAGCTTCGCAGAAGACCTCGGAGGATTAAAGGAAGGTGTTCTAACTGCCCATACCTTGAAATCTGCAACGGCGGTTCAAGGGCAAGAGCCTTTGCTGTTTACGGCGATTATCTGGCGGAGGATCCGGGATGCTACCTTTGATTCTGATTCTTTTTGCTTTAATCTCTTACGGCACGGAAAGAATCTTTGTGGTTGAAAGGGAGACCTCATCCCTGACCGTTATTGAAGAAGGAAAAAGAGTTGGCAAAGTACTGAACCTCGGTAATCTGAATCACGCAACCCTCAAGTTCATGGACGGGAGGGGGTATGTTTTGAGCAGGGACGGAGTTCTTACTTCCTTTGACCCTGTCAGCCTTAAGGTTTTAAAAAAATTGAGGCTTGCCAACAGCTCCGTGGGATTCACCTTTTGCTCGGAGTACATTGCGGTGGCTAATTACGACCCTCCTTCCCTCGCTTTTGCAGACTTCAACCTGAAAGAATCAAAGGTTATTCCGCTCGGTTCAAGGGCTGTAGGAGTCAAAGCCCGGGGAGGGCTTCTTTTTTATCTTCTAATGGAAGAGAACGCCATAGGCGTTCTTGACTGCAATAGCCTGAAGGAAAAGGCTATTGTAAAGGAAGCCGGCAACCTTCCCTTTGACGCCCTTTTAACCGGTAATGTCTATGTTGCAGGATTTTTCGGTGATAGGGCAATAGGGATTTTGAGAACGACGGACCTGCACTATAAGAGGATTGACCTGCCTGCGGGTAGGAAGGGAGTTCCCTTAAAGGTTCCGCACCTCGGCTTTTGGGGTGTGGTTGGAGGGAGAGCTTACATTCCCGCCGTGGGTGAAAAGATGCTTTATGTAATGGACCTCTCCGAGGGAGGGGTGGTCGGCTCTATAAACCTAAAAGGTAATCCCGTTTTTGCAGTTGTCTCTCCCGGTGGAAGGTGGCTGGCGGTCAACTACAGCGGTGCGGAGGAAGATTACATAAGCCTGATTGACCTTTCGGATCCGTCACGAAGGCGCACCAAAAAGGCAGGAAGAAGGATAACCCACCTGAGGTTTTCCCGGAGCGGAAGCACGCTCTATGTGTCCTCTTACTACGAGAACACCGTAAAAGCCCTTTCAGTTCCTGACCTGAGGCTCTTGTGGGAGGTGGGAGTTTCGGGACCTTCGGGGATTTTCATCTACGAGAGGTGAGCCATGGGAAAGGTTTACATCGTCGGTGCGGGACCGGGCGACCCGGAGCTTATCACCCTCAAGGCTTTAAGGATCCTTCGTTCTGCGGACGCGGTGCTTTACGACAGGCTCGTTTCACCGGAGGTCCTCAACTTTGTGAGGGATAATGCCCTTCTAATATATGTGGGAAAGGAGGACGGAAAGCACACCGTTCCTCAGGAAGAAATCAACAGCCTGCTCCTAAAACTCTCCAAAACCTACCGTATCGTGGTCAGGCTGAAGGGAGGGGACCCTTTCGTCTTCGGCAGGGGAGGTGAGGAGGCGGTTTTCCTTGAGGAGAACGGAGTTGAGTGGGAGGTGGTGCCGGGAGTCAGCTCCGTTCATTCAGTTCCCGCAAGTGCGGGGATACCCCTTACCATGAGGGGCGTGTCTTCCTCATTTGCGGTAGTTACAGGGCATGAGGCTGTGGGAAAGATAAAGCCTGTGGACTGGAAAGTCTTCGGCGGGATTGACACCCTCGTTATACTCATGGGAGTTAAAAACCGCAGGCAC
>JALSHX010000140.1 GCA_026982025.1 Aquificaceae bacterium
CTGACTTTTTTAAGAACCTTCCCTTTTGAATAATCAATTTTTAGGGGAAAGACCGCAACATCATAGTCCTTTACAGAAAAATCCGCTATTACCGAACCCTGAGCCCTGCCCACAAGGGGGTGGTCGCGGGAACCCTTCAGATCCTTTTTGGGCAACTTTTGAACATCAGCAAGGACAACGGCAGAAAGGATCATAAAAAGTGCAGGAAACTTCATGGCTCCTCCCTCCTTCAGCTCATAAATAATATTAAATCCCGGGAGTTAGTAAGGAATGAGGAAAAAAAGGGTTTTTGTGACGGGCGGTGCCGGATACATCGGTTCCCACGTGGTTAAACTGCTCGGAGAGGAGGGCTATGAGGTCCTCACCTACGACAACCTTTCAACGGGCCACCGATGGGCAGTGCTGGCGGGAGACCTCGTGGTGGGAGACATCCTTGACAGGGAAAAGCTCCTTGAGGTCATTAAAAGCTTCAAACCCGATGCTGTCATTCACTTTGCAGCTCTCATCGTCGTGCCCGAGAGCGTTTCCCGACCTCTGAAGTATTACCGAACAAATGTGGTGGGCACCCTCAATCTACTTGAAGCCATGAAGAAGGCGGGTGTCAGCTTCTTTGTTTTCTCCTCTTCCGCGGCGGTTTACGGAAATCCGGAGGAGATACCTATAGGAGAGGAACATCCCCTAAGACCCATTAACCCATACGGTGAAACCAAAGCCACCGTTGAAAGAATTTTAAGGGACATCAAGCTGTCGGGAGACCCATTCAGGTGGGTTTCCCTCAGGTACTTCAATGTGGCGGGCGCGGACCCCGGGGGTAAAATCGGCTTTGCCTATCCCGACCCCACCCACCTGATCATTCGTGCCCTTAAAACAGCAAAGGGAGAACTTAAACGCCTTGAAATCTACGGAACGGACTATCCTACACCCGACGGCACCTGCATTAGGGATTACATCCATGTGGAGGACCTTGCCCGTGCACACATCCTTGCCCTTGAATATCTCCTTGAGGGGGGTGAGAGCGACGCCTTTAACTGCGGTTACGGAAGGGGATTTTCGGTTAGGGAAGTTGTTGATGCGGTAAAAAGGATATCGGGAGTTGACTTTGAGGTTGCGGAAAGGGAAAGAAGACCCGGTGATCCTCCTGCCCTCGTCGCAAAAAGTGAAAAGATAAGAAAGGTGATGGGCTGGACTCCCCAATTTGATGATCTGGAATTAATAATAAAAACAGGATGGGAATGGGAGAAGAGGTTAACCTCAAGGAAAAGCTAATCAGAAGGGATCGGTTCACCTACGAGCTTCCCGCAGGTACAGTTGAGGGCCAGAAAGTTCCGGTCGTTGTTTACATAAGTGAGCACCTTTTTGAACTCCTTGAGGAGTCAGCCATCAGGCAGGCTGTGAACGCCTCCATGCTTCCGGGCGTGGTCAAAGCGATTTATGTCATGCCCGATGTTCACGTGGGCTACGGATTTCCCGTCGGAGGAGTTATGGCAACGGATGTAAGTGAAGGAATCATTAGCCCCGGCTCCATAGGATACGACATAAACTGCGGAGTGAGATTAATTTCCACTAAACTTGAGGAAAAGGACATCAGGGACAGAGTAGAATCTCTGATGAACGAGATCCTTAAAAGAATTCCTGCGGGAGTTGGCTCAACGGGTCCCATTAAGGTTGACTCCCGGGAGATGCGGAAGGTTTTAACGGATGGAGCCCGCTGGGCTGTGGAGCAGGGTTTTGGATTTGACGACGACCTCGGAAACATTGAGTCCGGAGGTGTTTTGCCGGACGCGGATCCCTCCTTCGCATCCATGGAGGCTTACGAGCGGGGCTCGGATGAGCTGGGAACCGTGGGATCGGGCAACCATTTTATTGAGCTTCAGGTGGTTGAGGAGGTTTATGACGGGAGTAAGGCGGGTCAGCTTGGTCTGGAAAAGGGTCAGGTGGTAATAATGGTACACTCCGGGTCCCGGGGCTTCGGTCATCAGGTATGCACCGACTACCTTAAAATAGCTCTTTCCTCAGCAGAAAAGTACGGTATAAACCTCCCTGACCCTCAGCTTGCCTGCATGCCCTTTGAATCCGAGGAGGGGCAAAGATACTACGGGGCAATGTGTGCCTCTGCCAACTACGCCTTTGCCAACAGGCAGATCCTCGGCTACAGGACCGCCGAGGTCATTAAAAACTTCCTCGGTCTTTCGTGGCATCAGCTGGGATACAGGGTTATTTACGACCTTGCTCACAATATCGGCAAGGTGGAGGAGCACAGGGTCAACGGAGAGACCAAAAAGGTGGTGGTCCACCGAAAGGGTGCAACCAGATCCTTTCCGGGTCAGCCGGTCATAATTCCCGGAGATATGGGAAGAGCGTCCTTCCTTTTAGTGGGTCAAGAGGCATCAATGGAAGAGAGCTTCGGAACAGCCTGCCACGGTGCCGGCAGGCTAATGTCAAGGAGAAAGGCAAAGAAATTCGTAAAAGAGCGGGGACTTGATAAGGTCATTGAAGGGATAAACGTGGTTGCAAGGGGAAAGGGAACCATAGCGGAGGAGATCCCTCAGGCTTACAAGGATGTGACTGAGGTGGTTGAGGTCGTTGACGGTCTCGGAATAGCAAGCGTTGTTCTGAAGCTAAGACCCATAGGGACCCTGAAGGGGTAGCTCTCACTCAATTCCAAGAGAATCCCAAATCCCCTCAATTTTCTTTTTAACCTCGGGGTCCATCTTTATGACCTCGGGCCATTCCCTCCCGTACCCTTCCTCCTTCCACTTTGTAGTTGCGTCAACTATCATCTTCCCTCCGAAGCCCACCTCGTTTGTTGAGTGGTCAAGTACATCAATGGGACCTTTAAGAATCACCACATCCCTTGAGGGATCGGCGTTGTTTCCCCATGCCCAGAGGACCTCCGCCATGCTGTGAACATCTATCCAGTGGTCAAATACTATTATGTTCTTTTCAAGGGACATAAGCCCCATACCCAGAAGGGCGTAAGCCACTTTAAAG
>JALSHX010000141.1 GCA_026982025.1 Aquificaceae bacterium
AAGAAGGGAGGATTTGCCATTGCAAGGTCGTACTTTCCGCCACCGAGACACTCATCAACCTTTCTGATATCACACTCAACCACATCCACCAAACCCTCAAGACCGTTCAACTCAATATTTTTCACGAGAAGCTCAAGCATTTCCTTATCACGCTCCAGTGCGGTTACTCTGCAACCGTACTTTTTTGCGAGTGTAAGGGATAAAAAACCGAATCCCGCACCGATGTCAACTACTTTTGAAGATCTCCTTACACCCCCGAGGGAGGCAATGAACAAGACGAGGTCAACGGAAATTTTGTGCTTTCTGTGCTGGAAAAAACGGAGTTTCCCTCTGAAGAATTCAACTGCTTTATCTGACCCTTTCAACGACCTGCATGAATGCCTGTGCCTTTTCCTTCACCCTCTCCCACTCTCTTATTTCCTCCATGGTTTGAGCGGTTGCCAGCTTCCTGACCGCCTGCTCAAACTCTTCCTTTGCCTTTCCCGGATCAACCTCACCAACGGGATGAGCCTCTTCCGAGAGGATGAGTACCTTTTGAGGCGTAACATCAACCACACCCCAGCTCACTGCGTAGCCGTTTCTCTCATCGCCGTCAAAGTAAACGAGTCCCGGCTTGAGAAGGGTCATAAGGTACATGTGATTTTCAAGAACCCCCATTTCTCCCTCAAGGGTTGGAATGTTAACGGAATTAACCTCCTTTGAGAAGGCAAGCCCCTTGGGTGTTGCTATCTCAACCTTGATCATGGTTAGAAAAGTATATCATAATTACCTTTCGTGCCCTACCTCACGGCTTTAGCAGTTATCTTCCTTGCACTGATGCCCTTTCACTTCCTTAAATCTCCATCAGGTGAGAGTATAAAGTTAATTGAGGTCAAACCCGAGGAATTTAATCCCGCTTTAGGAAAGGAGGGAGGGACCCTTTACTTTATCCTGAATGGAGACCCAAAAACCCTGAATCCCGCACTTGCTCAGGAGACAACATCAACAGCGGTTCTGGGAGAGGTTTTCTCCGGATTGACGAGAATTGATCTCAAAACCATGAAACCTGTTCCGGACCTTGCACAGAGGTGGGAAGTCTCCCCCGACGGCCGAATTTGGACCTTTTATCTGAGAAAGGATGTTCGCTGGAGCGACGGAGAGCCATTCACCGCGGACGATGTGGTCTTTACCTTCAACGATGTTTACTACAACGACTCCATCCCCTCCTCAACGAGGGACATCCTAACCGTAAAGGGAAAGAAGATAAAGGTTGAAAAGGTTGACAGATACACCGTCAGGTTCACCCTTCCCCAGCCTTTTGCCCCTTTCTTGAACGCCCTCTCCGCCGAGATTCTCCCCGAGCACAGATTGAGAAAACATGTGGAGGACGGAACCTTCAATACCGCTTGGAATGTCGGAACGCACCCGTCCCGGATAGTGGGAACAGGACCATGGGTAATAAAAGAGTATGTGAAGGGACAGAGGGTAGTTTTTGAAAGGAATCCCTACTATTACGAGAGGGATAAAGAGGGAAGGAGGCTCCCATACATCAAGAGGAAGGTGGGAATCATTGTCTCTGAACCGGACACCGCCCTCCTGAAGTTTAAAAACAAAGAGGTTGATTACATAGGCTTGAGAGCTCAGGACATTCAGTTTGTGGCAAGGATGAAGAATCCCCGAATCAGGGTTTACGACCTCGGTCCCACTCCATCAACAACCTTTCTCGTTTTCAATCAGAATCCGAGGTCAAAGGTTCCGCCCTACAAGCTAAGGTGGTTTCAAAACAAACTCTTTAGAAAAGCCATCTCCCACGCCATTGACAGGGAAGGGATTAGCTACCTCGTTTACAACGGACTTGCCCAGCCCCTCTACACTCCCATTACACCGGCCAACAGACCCTACTACAGGGAAGGTCTTTATCCCACCTACGAGTACAACCTTGAGAAGGCAAAGGAGATTCTAAAAAGCCTCGGCTTTGAAGACAGGGACGGCGACGGTGTTCTTGAGGACAGTGAGGGAAAGGACCTCAAGTTTACCCTCATCACCAATGCAGGGAACAAAGAAAGGGAAACCATCGGAAACATCATTAAAGAAGACCTCAAGAAAATAGGAATTGAGGTTCACTTCCAGCCCATTGATTTCAACAGCCTCGTTTCAAGATTGACATCCCCTCCATACGACTGGGAGGCGGTCATAATCGGTCTGACCGGTTCAATGGACCCCCACTTCGGAAGGAATGTATGGCACTCAT
Organism: Aquificaceae bacterium; assembly: GCA_026982025.1. Taxonomy (GTDB): domain Bacteria; phylum Aquificota; class Aquificia; order Aquificales; family Aquificaceae; genus Hydrogenivirga. The sequence continues at coordinate 2,231 of JALSHX010000141.1, forward strand.
CGGGACAGCTACACATGTGGAATCCTGCTCAGAAGGAACCGATGACCGAATGGGAGAAAAGGGTTGACGAACTATTTGACAAGGGTGCAACGGAAATTGACTTTGAAAAGAGGGTTAAAATCTATCAGGAGGCTTACAGGATAATATCCGAAGAACAGCCAATGATTTACATCGCAACCCCCAAGAGCCTTCTGGCGACCTACGATAGAATTCAAAACCTCTTTCCTACGGTATGGGGATGGTACGAGGAAAACAGGTTGTTTTTAATGGAGTGATCAGGCGGTTTTCCTGCCGGGTCTGATATACCTCCGTTGATACTTTTTAACCTCGTTGAAGAATTTATTAACCGCCCGGGTTATCAGGGTCCTTGCTTCTCTCTTGCTCTTGATCCCGAAGTCCTCCATAAATGTCCTTACATCACCTTCAAAGTATCTGTGCCTGATTATCTCTCCCAGAGGACTTTCAAGACTCTCAATGATATTCTCAATGTCAACGGCATATATAACAATGCTCTCAAAGTAAGCGTTTCTGTGCAACCTGAACTCATCGGTATTGGGGGTTATAAAGAGCTTGCCTTTGGGCTTTCTTCCTCCGTTTTTACAGGATTCATACCTGTCAAGAATCTCCCCTATTACCCAGACCTTGTAGTGATATACCCCTATTGCCCCCATCCGAATTCTAAGCCTCTAATTATATACTCATTCATTACCTCTTTGTTACCCCGTCATGAAAGGACCTTATAAGCCCTCT
>JALSHX010000142.1 GCA_026982025.1 Aquificaceae bacterium
TCGTCGCCGAAATCGGTGATAATCAGGTCCGGGTCAGCCTTCCTTATAAAACCCTCAAGCCACTCAGGGTCGGCACCGTCAAAGACCATTTCCCTTCCTTCCCACTCAATTATCAGGGGCGGGAGGTACCTTATGAACTTGGGATTTATACCCTCCGTGTCCGGTCTGATCCTCATTACTCTGAGGCAAGGAAGGTCGTAATCCGTGGATGCGGGTGAGTCCGCGGACCTGACACCGTTCCCATCAACGATTACCTTACCGAAGGGAAAGATCCCCCTTTCAAAGGCAAACATCTGCTCGGGAGATATATGGATGTTGTAAAGCTCCGCATCAGCAAAAGCCCTGCTTTTCCTCACATAGCTTTGAATCTTTCTGTAGGTTGCGGGCGAGTCGGCAATAACTCTGAGAACCCTGACGCTTCCCTCCCTCAGGTCTTCCCGCCTCTGGACTTCTACATCAACCTTTTTGCCGAAGGATTTTTTGAGAAGTTTCACCCACCTACCTTCGGCAGGTCTTATAAAAAAGTAGGGACGGTAGGGAAACCTGAACTTTACCCTGCCGCCGCCCGTTATGACCCAGAGAACCACATACCTGCTCCCCGCGTAAAGGTCAAGGATGTAGCCACTCTTCACCCTCTTCCCTCAGCCTGTCTATCTCCTTCTGGATCTCTATCAGCATTGCCATGATCACCGCCTCAAGCGGGTAAAAGCGCCCGGACATGCCTACGGCGTGGGAGTGCTGTTTGGCTTTTGCAAAGAGCCTGTCAAAGACCTTTCTGTCTTCAGCCCGCAGGGAGCGTCTGAAGTCAGACCACTCTGCGTACTCTTTCTTGATAAGCTGTGTGGCGGACGGCAGTGTTCTGCCCATCTTCATAACCTCCCTTCAGAGAATCGGAAAATAAAACGGGCACGCCCGCGGAGGCGACCACCCTCATAGCCCTCTCAAAGGCGATAGCCTTCTCCTCCTCGGAGATCCCCTCATCCTCCAGAAGGTTGTCAATGTCGTTGATGATTATCAGGTCAGGTCCCGTGGCAAGGACCTTCTGAAGGGCGGGTTTTATCTGAAAGACGGTGAAAACCCTGACTATCCTGACCGCCCTGAGAACCTCCCGGGGATCACCTCCGGACCAGCGAACCATCCTCGCTATTCCGTAGAGGTCAAACCTGCTACTGCAGTCAACAACCGCAGGCTTGAGGGACCTGCTTATGAAGTCAATTATCGTTCTTCTGTAATCAACTCTCATAGCCCTTTCCTCCTGTATGACCTTATAATTCCCCTTAGTACACCCTGAACCTGAACCCTGTCGGCGGGCAGAAGTATGGGTTCCATCTCCCGATTCTCGGGAACGAGCTTCACCATCCCGCCCGAAAGCCTGAAGAAGCGCTTGAGGGTTGCCTCCCTGCCGTCTATTAGAACCACCGCCACCGCTCCGCTTGGAACTTCGTGAACCTTCTCCACCACCAGAATGTCCCCGTCAAGTATGTGATCCTCAATCATAGAGTTGCCCCTTACCTTCAGGGCGTAGCAGTTTTCACACATAACAAGGTCCGAAAGATCTATGTGTTCAAAGACCTCTCCTTCCGCGCTTATGGGAGTGCCCGCGGCTACATAGCCGTAAAAGGGAAGGCTGAAGATGTCTCCTGCAATCCTCTCCGCAACGGGCTCAATCCTGCCCCTGCTGTCCCGTGAGAGGTAGCCCTCTTTTCTCAGCCTCTCTATGTGCTCGTGGGCGGTGGAGACCGCGATTCCGAAGTGCCCTGCTATCTCTCTTACGGTGGGAGCTCTTCCATCCCTTGAGACAAAATCAGCAATGAAGTTGAGTATCTCCCTCTGTCTCCTTGACAGCATGTAAATAATATAACCGAACAAAAACCGAACGGCAAGGGATAGATCACAGGACCCCTACAAAACCCACTCAACCGCCTCTCTGATGGTAGAAACCGGCACAACCTCCATACCTTCAAGGGCAATCTCCTGACCCTTTGGCACGAGTGCTCTTCTAAAGCCGAACCTCCTTGCCTCCTCAATTCTCATCTCCCCGAAGTGAACGGCTCTCACCTCTCCTGCGAGCCCCAGCTCGCCGAAAACAACCGTATCCTCAGGAATGAGCTGATCCTTTTTTGAAGAAGCAACTGCAAGAGCCACCGCAAGGTCACATGCAGGCTCCCTCACCGCAATTCCGCCCGCTATGTTCACAAAGACATCCGCATCCCTCGTGAAGATCCTCGCCTCCTTCTCAAGAACCGCAAGAATAAGGGGTAGCCTTCCCACATCGTAACCCTGCGTCTTCCTCTGTGGAGTGGTGTAGAGGGCGGGTATCACCAAAGCCTGCACCTCAAGGAGAATCGGCTTTGTTCCCTCTGTGTATGGAAAGATAACACTTCCGGGCGACCTGACCCTGTGGTCAATAAAGAAAGCGGAAGGCTCCTTGACTTCCTCAAGACCCCTGTCGGACATCTTAAAAACTGCAACCTCACCAGTTTGACCGAACCTGTTTTTAGCTACCTTAATAACCCTGTGGAAGTTAAACCTTTCACCCTCAAAGGATAGAACCGTATCAACGATGTGCTCAAGTACTTTGGGACCCGCAATAGCACCCTCTTTGGTCACCTGACCCACTATAAAGCATGGAACACCGCTTTCCTTACAAATCTCGGAGGTCCTGAAAGCCACTTCTCTCACCTGAGAAATGGACCCCGCGGAGGACTCCAGCTCTCTTGAGTAGATCGTTTGAATTGAGTCAAGGATCATCAGAGAAGGCGATATATCTCTGAATGCTCTTTCAATATGCTCAAAGACAGTTTCTCCAAGGATCAACACCCTTTCGTCAATGGTGCCCACCCTCTTCGCCCTCATGGCAATCTGGCTCGGCGACTCCTCGCCCGAAACATAAAGAACCGGACCCTCTCCCTCAAATGTGCCTGACACCTGAAGAAGAAGGGTGGACTTACCGATTCCCGGCTCTCCCGCTATCAGA
>JALSHX010000143.1 GCA_026982025.1 Aquificaceae bacterium
CTGAGGCTCCTCCTCGTGCAGTTGATGGGTGAAGGTCTGATAGTGATTGACCTGCTGATTGTCGGTCCTGACTTCCTTGGGTTGTTTTGGTGAATGTTCAGCGATGGGTCTGGGTGCCTGCTGTTCCATTACACTACCCTTTGCCGCCAATATCTGGGGATTTCTGGAAGCCTTCTGAAGGGGAGAGGATTCTGAGCTTTCCTCCGGGGCGGGGAGAACTTCCCGGGGAAGTTTAGCCTCCGTCTCTCTTTCCGCCCTCTTCACGGGAGGGGGGAGCTGGAAATTTGTTTCTTCCGGCGGAATGGCTTTATCCCGGGGCATTAAATTTGTTTTTTGCATTTCTTCGGGAGGAGTAGTCCTGACGGTTTCGGCTAAATTCTTCTGGAGAAGATCCAAGGGGGTATCTGTCGTTGCGGGCTTTTGGGGGTTTGCGGGAGAGTTAGGTAATTGTGGTTCCCGCAGAGGTTTACGGACCATCGGAGGGAGGGAAGGGGTCTGTTTCTCTTCCGGTAAAGGATCTGGCAGAGTAGGGTTGAGGACCATGGCTTCTTTCTGCGGGGGTGCTTTAGGGGGAAGGGTTTCTGGATCGGAATTTGGGTTTGGATCAGGATTTAGAATCTCCCTTATGGGAGCCTGAAGCAATTCTTTTTCCGCTTGGACCTGTGCACCCTCCGTTAACTTTTGGGGGTTCTCCTCTATTGGGGAAAGGATTAAAAGCTTCAGTGATTTTCCCTCAATTGAGCTTTGATTCAGACTTTTGGGCTGGGGCAGGTTCTGGGGATGGATAATCTGTGGGGATAAAAGGGCAAGGAGGATTTCCTCAAAAAGGACTGAGTCGCCAGTTTTCACGGGAGATGGGGCGCCGGTGTCAAAAATTCCCAACTCAAGTATTAACTGCTCAAGCCCGTTCACTACATCTCTAAATCGGCATAAAGTCTGAGTGTTATAATTTTTGGCTCATAGGAAAAATGGAAACGGTCGTTCAAAAGTTCGGCGGAACATCGGTAGGAACCGTTGAGAGAATTCAAAACGCCGCAAGGCGTGTTGTTGAAACCCTAAAAAAAGGGAAAAAAGTAGTTGTGGTCTCCTCCGCAATGGCGGGTGAAACGGACTCTCTAATTGACCTTGCCCACAGCGTAAACGAGTTCCCTCCCGAAAGGGAAATGGACATGCTTCTTGCAACGGGTGAGCAGAAGGCTATATCCCTGCTTTCAATGGCAATAAATAAGCTCGGATACCCTGCGGTGAGCCTCTGCGGATGGCAGATTCCGATCATTACCGACGACGTTCACACAAAGGCGAGGATAAGCAGGATAGGTATTCAGAGGATCCTTAACCTCCTTTCCGAAGGGTATGTTCCTGTGGTAGCAGGATTTCAGGGTGTGACGGATGACTGGGAGATCACCACCCTCGGAAGAGGCGGTTCCGATACCACAGCGGTAGCCCTTGCCTCCGCCCTCGGAGCTGACTGTGAAATATACACCGATGTTACCGGCGTCTTCACCGCGGATCCAAGAATAGTGCCGGGTGCTAAAAAGCTCAAAGTGGTGTCCTATGAGGAGATGCTTGAGCTTTCCTCTCTCGGAGCAAAGGTTATGCAGATCAGGAGCGTGGAGTTTGCCGCAAAGCACGGGGTTAGAATACATGTAAGGAGCTCCTTTGAGGAGGAGGAAGGGACGTGGATCCTTCCGGAGGAAGAGGTTATGGAAAAGGTTGTGGTAAGGGGTATAACCCTTGACACCAAGGAGTCAAGAATCACCGTAGTGAGAGTACCAGACAGACCGGGTATAGCCGCCACACTGTTTAAGCCTCTGGGCGAAGCTCACATCGTAGTTGACATGATTGTTCAGAACGTTTCCCACGACGGCTACACGGACATGTCCTTCACCGTTAGCAGAAATGACGCCAAGAAGGCGGAGGAAATAGTGAGAAAAACAGCTCAGGAGATAGGTGCAAAGGAGGTAATAAGGGACGACAGGGTAGCCAAGGTATCAATAGTGGGTCTCGGGATGAGAAGCTCCTACGGGACAGCCGCCAGAATGTTTGAGGTTCTCTCAAGAAGGGGAATAAACATTATGGCAATATCAACCTCGGAGATAAGAATTTCATGCCTGATAGACGAAAAGTACGGTGAGCTTGCGGTGAGGGAGCTCCACGAAGCCTTTATTGAGGACGGAGAGGAGATCAAGATAGGAGATGATAGAGAGGGTCAGGAGGGTTCTTGAGGCTTTCAAAAATCTGAAGATTCTCGTGGTTGGCGACCTCATTCTGGACAGGTATCTATACGGTAATGTGGAGAGGATCTCTCCTGAGGCTCCAGTGCCGGTGGTTGAGGTGAGCGACGAGGAGGTAAGGCTGGGCGGGGCGGGAAACGTTGCGGCTAATCTCTCGGATCTGGGAGTTAGGACCTCATTAACGGGGGTCGTGGGAGACGACAGGGCAGGTGATCAGGTGATTTCCCTCGTCAGGGAAAAGGGCATTGAATCCCTCGTGGTGGTTGACGACAGACCGACTACCCAAAAGACTAGGGTCGTTTCCCTGTCCCAGCAGTTGCTCCGTATTGACAGGGAAGACAGAAAGGTTGTGGAGGGGAGGTGCCTATCGCAGATTCTTGAATTTGTCAGGGATGGCGGTTTTGATGCTGTGGTGATTTCCGACTACGCCAAAGGCGTTGTGTGTCCTCAGCTGACCAAAGCTGTGAGAGAGGCGGGTGTTTTCTGGTCGGTGGATCCCAGACCCATAAACAGGGACCTTTACAGAGGGGCTGGTCTTGTTACTCCCAACGAGAAGGAATTAAGGGCAATGACGGACCCTCTTGCAAAGGAAGAGGTTGAGGTTCTTGGAAATAGACTTAAGGAGAGTCTCGGTCTTGACACCCTCGTGGTTACGAGAGGTCCAAAGGGAATGACCCTCTTCAGGGATTATGTGAAGACCTTTCCAGCAAAGGCTAAGGAG
>JALSHX010000144.1 GCA_026982025.1 Aquificaceae bacterium
CACTTGCCTCCCTTTTCCCTCAGTATAGGTTCAAAGGCGGAGACAAGACCGCCTATCGTTTTTTCAAGCTTGTAGCTTCCCCTCACCCGCTCAGCCCTATAAGGCTCTCTGTTTGATACAATAATTAAGTTCATATATTCTTTAAAATATAGCATGTTCCTCTTTCTTGATTACGACGGCACTCTCGTTCCCATAGTTAATGATCCCGAAAGAGCAATTATTCACCCAAAAAGGAAGAATTTTATCCTCAGCCTGTCGGAGAAATTTCCCCTATCCATAATTACCGGAAGGTCCTTCAGCAGTTTTAAAAAAGTTTTCGGTGAAATCCCGCAAGAGCTCTACCTCATAACCTCCCACGGAGCTACAATTCGTAAAGGAGAAAGAGTCCTTTACAAAAGCCATGCGTCAGTGCCCGACACTAAAGAAATTGAAAGGGAACTTGCAAAACTTGAAGGAGTTATTTTTGAAAAGAAGGAGGGATGCTTTGCTGTTCACTACAGGAATGCGCCTCAGCAGGAGAAAAGGGTCAGGGAAGTATTTGAGAACTTTATAAGTAAAAATCCTCCGGTTAGGGTAATAGAGGGCAAGATGGTTCTTGAGGCTCTGTACGGAGATTTTGACAAGGGTAAAGGAGTCCAAAAACTGATTGAGATTGAAGGCTTCGGAGACGATCATCTCATATACATAGGCGACGACAGGACTGACCTTATAGCCTTTGAAAAGGTTAAATCCCTCGGTGGAAGGACCGTGTTCGTAGGCGGGCACCCTACTCCTCAAGGGGCTGATGAGGTTCTCAAGTCCGTTGACGAGGTTTACACCTTTCTCAGGACTTTAACAGGCTGTAAATAACCATAAGGTAGTCCTTAACATGGCGGGTAATCAGAAAACTCTGCCTTACCCTCTCGCGGGCGTTTCTCCCCATCCTTGACCTCTCCTTTTCTCCCGAAAGGAGCTGTTTGATTCTGAAAGCTGTTCCCTCAACGGAATTCACAAGGTAACCCGTCACGCCGTTTATTATCTGCCTCCTGATTCCGCCGATGTTCCCTCCTATGACGGGCTTCCCCTTCCACATTGCCTCGGAGACAACGAGTCCGAAACCCTCCCTTATAGACTTCTGGAGAACGACGGTCGCGGATCGCTGAAGGGCGTTTATCTCCAGATGGCTGTCGGGAGGAAGGTTGAGAATGTGAATGTCATCGTCGTCTCCTGCGGTTTCAACCACTTCCCTGTAAACCTCTTCCCCCTCCGGGTCGTCACTTGCATAGGAGCCCGCAAGAACGAGCTGGCAGTCCAACCTTCTTTTCACAATCCTGTACGCGGAAATGACCCCGAAGGGATCCTTAAGCCTGTCAAACCGCGCAACCTGAAGTATTATCGGTCTGTAGGGATCTATTCCGAACTTTTCAAGAACTCCAAAGATAAAGTGGTCCTCAAGCTCCCTGTTCTTGTCGTGAAGTGGATCAATTGAGGGTGGAATTATAAAGGAGGGAATTTTGACTCCTTCTCTCACAAACTCAGGAATGTGAAAAATTCCCGCATCGTATCCGTTAACGAACATCTCAAGAAACTTCCATGTTTCCTCCTCGGGAGTTGACACGTCAATGTGGCACCTCCAGATCCACCTCTGACCGTTTTTCTTTTTGATGATCAGCCCAAGAGGCTGGGGGTCGTGTATGAAAACCACATCGTAGGGATCGGTGTCAATGTACGAAACGTTTTCGTATGTGTGCTTCATGTATGTTAAAAGCTCCTTCTGGCTAATTCCGTCACCGGAAGGAAGGTGCAGAAGGTTGTGAATTTTCTTTGTAACGCTGAAAAACTCCTGATCACCCTTGATTATTTCCCAGCTTGTATCTATACCGAGGTCGTTCATCAAAGGCACGAGCCTGTAAAGAATCTCAGCAACTCCTCCGCCCTTCTTTGTAGAATTGACATGGAGAACCTTGACACCCTTTAGCTGCCTTGCTAAAGCCTTGAGCTCCTCAAGAGTCCCCCTGCCCACATACCTCTCGTATTCCTCAATCATAATCAACTCTCCAATATGTCAAGAATAATTCTCCTCGCCTCGTGAAGGCTCATAACCATCAGGTCAAGGCTGTTTATCTGCTTTGCCTTCCTCTCTTCCCCCACCTCCTCGAGCCAGATGGCAAAGTCGTTGGAGGAGTGGCACCTCACCAGCCTTGAAGTAACGAGGTGGTAAAAAAGAGAGTGAATCCCCACAGTCTGAACCGCCTCCTTGAACTCCTGAATGTTCCGAGCCTTTAAACCTACATCTATCGTTTTGCGAACAGCCCTTATAAAGTGAAAAGGCTTGCAGAGTTTGTCGGAAACTTCAGCGGTTTCCCTGAGTATCTGAACCATCTCCTTTCTTATATCGTCAAGACAAACGCACTCCATCAGGTCAACGGAGGAAAACTTTTCGGCGAGAACGGGATAGCCGTTTTCCGCAAGCCAGTAAGCAAAGCTGTTGCCGTACTCGGTGGGCATAAAGTGGTACTCAAAAAGGTTCCGATAAAGGTGGTAGTAAATCGTGTCATCGTCAACCTCCTCAATGGCTCTTGCAAAGGAGGCGAGGGTGTTCGCTTTAATCCCGGTGTACTGGGCTGTCCACAGCTCAGATTTAAATACGAATTCGGACATATAATAAATGTTAAGCCAAAAGGGAGGTCTCAGAATGCTGAAAGAGGGACAGAAAGCTCCTGACTTTTGTTTAAAAGGCTTGGACCCTGAGGGAAAGGAGGGAGAGTTTTGCCTTAAGGACTTCAGAGGTGAGAAGCTGATTCTTTATTTCTACCCCAAGGATGACACACCGGGATGTACAACGGAAGCCTGCGACTTCAGGGACAACCTCACCGCTCTCGGGTCTCTGGGAATAAAAGTGGTGGGGGTGAGTCCCGATTCAATAGATTCCCACAGAAAGTTCAGGGAAAAGTACAACCTGA
>JALSHX010000145.1 GCA_026982025.1 Aquificaceae bacterium
TGCCTTACCCTGCTGGTTTCGGATTCCTTGAGGTAGAAGGAAGGGAAAAAGACATATACATCCCTCCCTTTGAAATGCAAAAGGTGATGGCGGGTGATACGGTCAGGGCAAGGATTACAAAGTTCAGGGGCAGGAAGGAGGTCAGGATAGAAAAAGTCATCAAGAGAGCTTCAAAAGAGGTAATAGGGAGGGTTAAAAAGGATGATGAAAAGTGCCTCCTTATCCCTCTTGACCAAAACTCTCACCTTACCTTTGAGCTTTCAAAAGGAGATTGTGAAAGGATCGCTGAGGGCACAGTTGTTGTTTGCAGAGTCAGGAGGTATCCTTCCCAAGAGCACCCTCCCGTGGCAAAGGTAAAAGAGGTTCTCGGAGACCCAAAAAAGAAGTTTCTCGCCATAGAGATCCTTATACGAAAGTATAACCTCCCGACATCCCATCCTCAGAATGCTCTTAAAGAAGCAGAGAGCTTAAAAAATCCCTCCGCTAATAATCTTCGGGGAAGGAGGGACCTCAGGGACCAGCCCTGCCTGACCATTGATCCCGAAAAGGCAAAAGACTTTGACGATGCGGTGTTTGTTGAAAAAACGCCCGAAGGGTTCTTTAAACTCTTCGTTCACATTGCAGATGTCTCCGCCTTCGTTAAACCGGGTTCCGCTATTGACGAAGAGGCTTTCAAGAGGGGCTTTACCTTCTACCTGCCCGACAGAGCCCTCCACATGCTTCCAGAAAGGCTCTCCGCGGATCTCTGCAGTCTAAAGCCAAATGAAGATAGACTTGCATTCACCTGCGAAATGACCTTTGACCCCGAGGGCAATCTTAGGTACTACGACATATACGAGTCCGTCATCAGAAGCAGGGCAAGGCTGACCTACGACCAGGCACTTTCACTAATTGTTGGAAATCCATCGCTTGAGAAGAAGTACCCCTTCGCACCACACATTCTGAGGCTGATGGAAGACCTTTACAGGATACTCAGCAAGAGAAGGTGGGAGAAGGGGAGCATTGACTTTGATCTCCCCGAGGCGGAGGTCATAGTTGATGGGATGGGTGAACCCGCTGCCGTTATCCCCTATGAGAGGCACACCGCTCACAGAATTATTGAGCAGTTTATGATCTGGGCGAACGAAACGGTAGCCTATCACCTTGAAAAAATGGGATACCCCTGTCTGTACAGGGTTCACGAGCCTCCCGATGAGGAAAAGGTAAAGAACCTTCTTGAAATCCTTGCAGGGCTCGGATACAGGGTCCGTCATCCGAAGCAGTTTACACCTAAATTCTTTCAGAAAATCATTGAGGACTTTGAGGGAAGAAAGGAAGAGCATCTTGTAAGGTTTCTAACCCTGCGTGCTATGAGCAGGGCTAAGTACAGCCCTCACAATGCGGGTCATTTCGGCCTCGCCTCGGAAACCTATGCCCACTTCACATCACCCATCAGAAGGTATCCCGACATTATCGTTCACAGACTGCTGAAGCTTTCCCTGACCGGGAAGCCTCCGCCGGAAGGAATTGAGCTTTACCTTGAGTCCGCAGGTGAACACCTGTCCAAACAGGAAAGGCTGGCTGACGAAGTTGAGTGGGAGGCAATAGACATCATGAAGGCAAGGTTTATGAAAAAGAAGGTGGGAGAGGAATTTGAAGGTTTAATAACGGGCGTCACCAACTTCGGAATCTTCGTTGAAATTAAAGAAAACCTTGTTGAAGGGCTGGTAAGCATAGAATCCATGAAAGAAGACGAGTTTATTTACGACGAACCAGCACACAGGCTCGTGGGTGTGAGGACGGGCAGGGTGTATCGCCTCGGTGATACGGTTTTCGTAAGGGTTGAGCGTGTTGATGAGGAGAGGGGCAAGATTGAGCTGTCCCTTATCAGCCCATGAGGTAGTCCCTTAGGATTCTTGCGTGGTCAAATACGAGCCTCTCAAAAGGAATTTCCTCAAGTCTATAAACCCTTACCTTTTTTGCGTCCGAACCCGCCGAGGGCACTCCGCTTGCATCTCCTTTGAAAACAATAGAAACAACATGCCCCCTCGGATCCCTTGATGGGTCCGAATAAACACCCACAATTCCTTTGAGGTCCACATCAAGACCCGTTTCCTCTTTCATCTCCCGAACTGCGGTTTGCTCAACCGTCTCACCGATCTCCACGAATCCTCCGGGGATAGCTAATCCGACCGGTGGATTTTTCCTTTCAATCAGCACGATACCTTTGAAGGTATCACCTTCCCAGAGTCTTACGATTACATCAACGGCAAGAAGCGGTGTTCTTATTCCCACAAAAAAAATTATAAAAAGGGAGGGGAGGCGGTGGACTAAGGGTAGCCTGGACCGGACTTGACTTCAACCGGTGGATACTCCCTCGTGTTGTCTCCGGGCTTGAGGGGAAATCCCCTGTACATGTAAATTGCATAAGCTTCAAGGGCTTTCATCTCCTCACTGTCCTCGGGGAGCTCCTTGCCCTCAAGGGGTTTTTTGATGCACCAGTTGATCATCTCTCTAAGGGTAGCCACCTTCCCCACATTATCCTGAAACTTGGGGAATGTGTGGGGATTGGAGTTGGCTCCGTCGGGATGGCAGTTAGCACAGGTCAGACCGTTCTTTCCCAGCTTTGGGCTGTGCCAGAGCTCATCTCCCTTCTTTACGAGAGCCATAAGCTCCTCGTTCATGAGCTTGAGGTCCTCTTTTGTGAACGGTTTTCTTGCTGTTGCTTCCTTCACGCTTATCAGGGTGCTGATTCCCAGACCAACAAACACACCTGCACCCAGAGCTATAAAAAATTTAACTCCCCTCATAGCATCACCTCCTCTTACAGCGGGACTCCGTCTTTAATGTCTTCGGGCATGAGGTCAGCCCAGGTCTCGTACTTAATCTTCCCGAGGAATGTATCGTCAATAAAGGTGGTGGCAAAT
>JALSHX010000146.1 GCA_026982025.1 Aquificaceae bacterium
GAAGTTTTTAATCCCGAAAAGGCTATATACCTCGAGGCTGACGGCTACCAGATTGATCTTGAACCTTACACAAACAGCGATTTCTGGGTGAGGAAGGCATACTATCTGAGGGCTTACCTTGAAAAACTGAAGGAGATTAAGGAACGGCTGGGTGGAGTGAAGTTTTCGGTCGTCATTCCCCACTGGTTTGACCGGGTGGAATTCAGCAGGAGGAGCCTTGCCCGTCAGGTTTTTGAGCTTGCTGACGAAGTTGTGGTAATGGCTTACAGAGAAAAGATTACCCGCGCCCTCGGGCTCGTAAGCAAGGAAGTTAAGCTTTCGGCAAAGTACGGAAAGCCCCTGATCCTCGGGATTGAAGTCATATACACCGAGGGTGCGGACACAATCCCCGTATCAATTGATGAGCTTAAAAGGCTCAGAGGGTTGAGGTGCAGGGGTATTGAGGGTTTTGCTCTTCAAAACATTGAGGGTATTCTCTGAATTAAACTTGCAGGCGGACTTTGAGAATCACAAAATATTTACTATGAGCAAGAAGTACTACATCAAGACCTTCGGGTGCCAGATGAACTTTAACGATTCGGAGCGCCTGAGAGGGATACTGAAAACGATGGGCTACGAGCCGACGGAGGACTGGAAGGAAGCTGACCTTATAGTCTTGAATACGTGCACCATAAGGGAGAAGCCTGATCAAAAAGTGCTTTCCCACTTGGGAGAATACAGAAAAATTAAGGAAAAAAATCCCGAAGCTCTCATAGCAGTCAGCGGATGCCTTGCTCAAAGAATGGGCTGGGAGCTGGTTCAAAAGGCACCCGCAGTTGACATAATGTTTTCGTCCTTCAACATGCACCAGCTCCCCGAGCTGGTCAATCAGGCTCAAGCAGGTTACAGAGCGGTTGCAATCCTTGAAGAACCCCCTGAGGACGAGGACAGGCTGTGGGACTTTCCCACGGAGAGAGACAACCCTTACTGTGCTTATGTAACAGTTATTAAAGGCTGTGATAAGAACTGCACTTACTGTGTTGTTCCCTTTACGAGGGGAAGAGAGAGGTCAAGACCTCTTGAAAGCATACTCGCGGAGGTTAAAACCCTTGTGGAGGATGGGGTCAGGGAGGTACACCTTTTGGGGCAGAACGTGACGGCATGGGGAAAGGATCTGGGTCTTTCGGAAGGCTTTGCCCTGCTTCTGCGAAAGGTGGCTGAGATTGACGGCGTTGAAAGAATTCGCTTCACCACAGGGCATCCCCTTGACCTGAGTGATGAAATTATTGAGGCTATGGCAGAGATTCCCCAAGTTTGCGATGCCCTTCACTTACCGTTTCAGTCGGGTTCGGACAGGATTCTTGAGATGATGGACAGGGGCTACACTAAAGACTTCTACATCGGGAGAATTGAGAAGCTCAGGGAAAAGATAGATACGATAGCCCTATCAACCGATGTAATAGTGGGTTTTCCGGGAGAAACGGAGGAGGACTTTAAAGAGACCCTTGATCTGATTGCGAGGGTCAGGTTTGAGCAGATATTTTCCTTCAAGTTTTCACCACGGCCCGGAACACCTGCCTCGGAGATGGAGAATCAGGTCCCAGACGATGTGAAGACACGGAGAATGTCCCAGCTCCTCGCCCTTCAGAAGTCAATTATGGGTGAGATAGCGAGAGAGTATGAGGGAAGTGTTCAGGAGGTTCTTGTGGAAGAAGGAAGGGGGGACGGAACTTACATAGGTAGGACCACAACCAACAGGTGGGTAAGTTTGCAGGGTAACGATAAACTTCTGGGCAGGATCGTGAAGGTTAAAGTAAAAAGGTCTTCTCCTTTTAACATGGACGGTGAGCTTCTGGAGGTGCTGAGATGATAGAAATGGTTGTTCACGGTGTAACCCTTGATCCCGTTTCCCAGATGCCCATAGTGGTTTTGAAAGCCCGCGATAATGAGGAGGTCGTTCTTCCTATCTGGATAGGTGCCTTTGAGGCAAACGGTATAGCAATGAAGCTCCAGAGCGTTGACCCGCCCCGTCCCATGACCTATGACCTTTTGAGAACGATCATCTCGGACCTCGGTGCGGTTGTTGACAGGATAGTCATAAATGACCTGAGGGACAGCACCTACTATGCGGAGATATACCTTCTTCAGGGGAATAACACCATAGTCATAGATTCCCGTCCCAGCGACGCAATTAACATAGCCCTTCGCTTTGATGCCCCCATTTTCGTGGTTGAGGAGGTCCTTGAAAAATCCAGAGTTCCTGAGCCGGAAGAAGACGAGGAAAAGAGGAGACTCAAGGAGTGGCTTGACAACATTCGTCCTGAAGACTTTGAAACGGGGGGAGAAACAAGCTAAAAATTAAAGCCATACAACCTGTTCCTGAATTACCTCCCTGTAAAACCTCGTATTCCTTATTTTTTTCTAATTCCTGCTGGGTGTAAACAAGCAGGTCGGCAGGAACGGGAAGTTCAAGGGTGTCAAACTCAAGGGGTCTTTTGATGAAAGGAATATCCGAGTGGGAAAAGATCACAATTATGTCTTTATCACTCCGCACTCCCCAATTTCCCTTGGCGTATGAACCGAAATACCCAATTTTTAAAACGTCTTTCCTCGTGCTTTTAATACTTTCAGCCCAGCGTCTTAAAGATGATTCAACTTCTTCCTTAGAGACCCATCTTTTCACGGACGAATTCAATGATCTTACCGGCATTATTTATTGCCTCCTGTGCCTGCTCTTTTGAAAAGTGTTCAAAGGGAGCTCCTTCGGGAAATCTGTTCGGATACCTTTCTTTAAATCTCGTTGCCATTGAATTAAATATAAATCCTAAACCCCTACCCTTTTACAGTATTTTGATACCGGACACTCATCGCACCTCGGACCCACGGGCCTGCAAATCC
>JALSHX010000147.1 GCA_026982025.1 Aquificaceae bacterium
CAAGGACCCTTGAAGAGGCTTCTTTGACCGCAAAGTTAGACACCGATGAGCTGTAATCACCGTGAGACTTGATTATCCTGTCAACAGCGGAAATGACGGATTCCGTAGTGGCCTCCTCCTGAGGGACCGTTATTCCTCCTCCGAGATTTTCAATTTCAAGGGCATTCCACATCTGGTGATCACCTGCGGCGTAGGGAAAGGGTATCATTACCGCGGGTACTCCGAAAAGGGAGAGTTCCGTCAGCGTGCCCGCTCCTGCCCTGCAAACAGCCACATCCGTCGCGCTGTATATATTTGCCATGTCTGTTCTGAAGGGGAAAATTTTTAAGTTTTCAATCCCATCTCCAAGCTTCTTTACCCTATCGTAATCCTTTATTCCCGATAGAAGCAGGGTGTTGGCACCCGTCTTCTTTGCAAAGTCAAGGGCAAGGGTATTGAGAAACTTTGCGCCCTGACTTCCTCCCATGAAAAGAACGACGGGCGATCCCTCAAATCCCAGCAGGGACCTTGCATTTTCCTTTGAAATTTTTACATCAAGGATATCTTTTCTCACCGGTAGCCCCGTCTTTACCACATGCCTGCCCCTGAAGTATCTCTTAGTATGTTCAAAGGTTATAAAAACCTTTTTTGCTATAAGTGAAAAGCTCCTGTTGGTCATGCTCGGCACCGAATTCTGCTCGTGGATAAAGAGAGGCTGTCTTTTTACAGCGGAGGTAATTCCCGTGGGAACGGAAACATATCCGCCGAGAAGGATGGATGCAAAGGGACCTCTCAGTCTTGAGTTTATCTCCTTTGCTGACTTCCAGTAGCTTTTCAATGCATACCACCTTTCTTTAATACTGACTCTTCTGAAGGGATAAAGCTCAAGAAATGCCTTTTCTCCGGGAATCTCACCTTCCATAGATCTCTCAATGCCCCTTAACGACCCCACGAAGAATGTATCAACTTTCCTCTCCCTTGCCTCCATCAAGATTGCGAGAGCGGGAAAAAAGTGACCGCCCGTTCCTCCGCCTGCCACAACCAATTTCATTCTTTGTGAATTATACTTAAATAAAGAGAGGTAAAAGGTTGGAACACCTCACCGATGAGCAGATCAGAGAGCTCAGGGAAGCCTTGCTTTCCATGAGGGAAAGGCTTGTCTCCTCCGCGAGCGAGCAGATAAGGGATCCCTCCAATGTAACCTTTGAGGGGGGGGATGAAATTGACAGGGCGGACCTTGAGGAGGAAAGATACCTCACCTTCAGGATAAAGGGAAGGGAGGCAAAGCTCATTCACAAAATTGACTACGCACTTATGAAGATAGAGTCCGGCACCTACGGTGTCTGTGAAAACTGCGGTTCAGCGATACCCTTTGAAAGACTAAAGGCAAGACCTGTAACTACGATGTGCTTTGAGTGTAAGGAGCTTGAAGAGGAACAGGAAAATGACTGACAGGGAGATGGAGTGGGCTTTCCCGAGAATCAGGAGACTCCCTCCCTATGTTTTTGCGGTTGTAAATGAACTCAAGTACAAGCTCCGAAGGGAAGGAGAGGACATCATTGACCTCGGAATGGGCAATCCCACTACTCCTCCCTCACCTAACATAGTTGAGAAGCTCTGTGAGGTGGCAAGACGCCCCAATGTTCACGGATACTCCGCTTCCAAGGGCATTCCGCGCCTGAGGAAAGCCATCTGCGACTTTTACGAGAGGAGATTCGGCATAAGGCTGGACCCTGATAGGGAAGCAATAATGACGATCGGAGCAAAGGAGGGATATTCCCACCTTATGCTCGCCATGATTACTCCCGGGAATTCGGTTATCGTCCCCAACCCGACATACCCAATACACTACTACGCTCCCATAATTGCGGGGGGAGAGGTAAGGTCAATTCCACTAATTTTTGATGAGGGTGAGGACCCTCAGGAGGGTTTTCTGAAGAGGCTATATCAGACAGTCAAGGAGTCAATGCCAAAGCCCATTGCCATAGTGGTCAGCTTTCCCCACAATCCGACAACCCTCTGCGTTGAAAAGGACTTTTTCAGAGAACTTGTTTCCTTTGCAAGAAAGGAGGGCATCTGGATAATTCACGACTTTGCGTATGCGGACATAGCCTTTGACGGATACAGACCCCCGTCAATCCTTGAAATTGACTCGGCAAAGGATGTTGCTGTGGAGCTATATTCCATGTCCAAGGGCTTTTCCATGGCGGGGTGGAGGCTCGCCTTCGTGGTCGGCAACGAGAGGATAATTAAAAACCTTGCTCACCTCAAGAGCTACCTTGATTACGGTGTTTTTACTCCCATACAGGTGGCAGGTATTATTGCCCTTGAGGGACCCTACGAGGTAGTGAAAAAGAATTCGGACATGTACGAGAGGAGGAGAAACATCCTTATTGAGGGGCTGAGGAGCTTCGGCTGGAATGTTGAAAAGCCCCGGGGTTCAATGTTCGTCTGGGCTAAGGTTCCAGAGCACTTGGGTATGAACTCCCTTGACTTTTCAATGTTCCTCCTGAGGGAAGCCAAAGTGGCGGTTGCTCCGGGAGTTGGTTTCGGAGAATACGGAGAGGGTTTTGTGCGCTTTGCCCTCGTGGAAAACGAGAAGAGAATCCGTCAGGCTATCAGAGGAATTCGCAGGGCATTCAGAAAGCTTCAGGCAACGGTATGAACAGGAGCCTTCATTTCGGGGAGGGTCTGTTTGAGACTATTCTCTGGAAGGAAAATAACCCCAAAATTCCCCTTCATTACAAAAGGCTCAGTGGGTCAGCCCGATTCTTGAGTATTCCCTGCCCGGATTACGAGACTTTTTTAGCTCAAATTACCGCCGCCGTAGGCGGCGGTGGGTGTGATGAAAAAAAATATGTGAAGTACCTCCTGTACTCTGAGGGGGAAAAG
>JALSHX010000148.1 GCA_026982025.1 Aquificaceae bacterium
AAATGCTTGAGCTTCTCGTGAAAAATATTGAGTTGAACGGTCTTGAGGGTTTGGTGGATGTGGTTGAGTGTGATATCAGAAAGGTTGATGAGTGTCTCGGTGGCGGAAAGTACGACCTTGCAATGGTAAATCCTCCCTTCTTTAAGGATGAAGGTGGAGAGGGAATACACAGGGAAGGGGATACGGAACTGGCGGATTTCATCCGTGCTGGAGCTTTTCTTCTCAAGGACGGGGGAAGGCTAAGCACTATGATCCCGTCCTTTCGCCTTATGGAAGCCGCTAAAGCGGGCGGAAAGCATAATCTTCATCCGAGATTATTAACAGCCCTCTTTCCCAAAATTGACAAACCTTCAAGAATCTGCTTCCTGACATTTGTCAAAAATGTTAACGGTCCACTCCACTTTAATAAGCCGCTGATAGTTAACAATCCCGACGGTTCCTACACTCAAGAGGTGTCAACGGTTTTGGAAGGATTCCTAAGTTGATGTTATAATTAACAGAATGAAACTTCCTGAAAGACTTGTTGAACGGATAGCCACCACCATAGTTGAGGAGCTGTCGGAGGAAGGTTTAATAGAGCTTGAAGATCCTGATCTCTTCCGAAGGAAAATAATCGCCGTATTTAAAAAGGTTGAGGAGGAGGAAAAACAGCTTGACGAGGAGACCAAGAGGATTTTGAAGGAGAAAATGAATCTCCTTGAGGAGGCTGACCTTGATTACCGGACAGCCTTCAAGGTTGTAAAAACGAGGCTCGCGGAGGAAAGGAAGATCAACATAAACAGAAGGGAGAGGATGAATCAGGTGGCTAACATGATCAGGGACCTTATAATGGAAGATGAAACCGTTGAGATTTACGAGGATCCTCCTGTTATAAGAAAAAGGGTTGCTGATATTTTGCGCAACGCGATCAGGGAGGAAGAAAACATAGAGAGGGCGGTGCGCCAGAGGATCAGGGAGTACTCAAAGAACATTCTTGAGGGAACGCCCGAGTGGAACATCCTATACAGGAAGATTTACGAGGATGAGCTGAGGAAGAAGGGTCTTGCCTGATCAGGGCAGGAAAAGGATCGGGTTCTGCCGTATTCCGTATTTTATAACCTCGTAGTGAAGGTGAGAGCCCGTTGTTCTTCCCGTTGATCCCACATAGCCCACCACCGTATTGCGGTCAACGAACTCTCCCCTTTTTACCGCCTGCATTGACATGTGGGCGTAGAGGGTTACAAATCCGTGGCCATGATATATAACAACCGTATTTCCGTATCCCCTCACCCATCCTGAAAAGAGGACATACCCCGGTGCGGTGGCAACGACCCTGCTTCCGTATGGTGCCGCAATGTCAATTCCCGTGTGAAACTCCTTTCTACCTTTTAGTCTTCTCCAGCCAAAGTCGGAGGCAACGAAGCCCACCACGGGCCAGATGTCGGGAGTTGCGTTTTCAACGGTTCTGACGAGGAACAGCTCTTTTAGGTAATCACTGCTAAGTCCACCGCCCGAAGGGCGGTTTACTATGGAAAAAGGATCATCAACGGAGATCTTTGAAAAGACGAGACCGGCAAAGAAAATAAGGCTAAGTAGTAGAGCCTTCCTCGTCAAGGTAAAACACCTCATCGGAGATGGGTTCGTTCCACCTCTTAAAACCGGGCAGGGTTTCAATCCTGTACCATGCGGACCTATACCAGATGTCCGCAGGAGGTTTTTTGACGGGAGCTATTTGAGCTGCCCTCGTCTCATCGTGGTAGCCCCAGTTCATGTAGTGGTTAAAGTCCTGAACTATATCGGTGATCACCGTTCCGTACTCACCTATGAGGATTTCCTGAAACTCCTTCCACCGGAATATTGAGGAGTCCCTCAAGGTAAGTCCAAAGTAGCCAGCACACCCCTCTTCCTTTAGCGTGGCTATACCCCTGCCTATGAAGGACCTGAAGGCGGCGAAGGTTTCGGGGGGGTCTGTTATGAATACATCAAACTTTCCTATAATGTCCTCTTCAAAGGGGTTCCTCAGGTCCCAGACCATTGCCTTCGCGTTTTCAATGCTTAGCTCTTTAAATACTCTGTTATCGTATTCAATCAACCTCTCGTCAATGTCAATTACAAGAACGCTTTTAGCTTTTCCCCTAAGGGCAACAGCGAGCCCCGTAAGGTCGTCTTCCGCTCCCATCACTATAACGTCCTTTCCCTCAAGATCACCCCTTGATTCAAGGAAAAGAACCCTTGAAACGGTAGTCTCGGGAGTAACAGCCCCCTGATCATACTCCCTCACGGGGTCTGGCCTGTCCTTGGCGAGCTCAACGAACTTCCTGTAAAACTCCTTGTCAATGTGAAAGGGATAACCCCTTCCCTCACAGGAGGGGCAGGAGTAATCAGCAAGCCCGCTGATTCCGAGGTCTGAGACGAGGTCATATCCCTTCTGAGTTAAAAGTACGTTTTCGCTGTCGTCGGTAAATATAATCCCCTCCCTAATAAACTGTTTGATGATTCCCGAGACAGCAGGAACCGGCAGATCTGAGAGGTCAATTATTTTCCAGAAATCCCTCTCCGTCAGGACCGCAGAAAGGACCCTCTCAACATTCCTTCTGTGAAGCCTTACCTTCGTTTCCTTTTGAACCTCTCGGGCAATCTCTTTAAGGAGATCCAATCCTTTACCTCCTGAAACCTTAGGAATTGCAGAGCTAATATTATATCAGCTATGAAGAGGCTTGACACCTACTTGGTTGATCTGGGTCTCTCGGAGTCGCGTGAAAAGGCAAAGAGAATGATAATGGCGGGGCTCGTCATCGTTGACGGGAAAAGGGTTGACAAGCCGGGTCATCAGGTTCGGGGTGGGGAGAAGGTTGTGCTTCTTGAGCCTCCGAGGTATATATC
>JALSHX010000149.1 GCA_026982025.1 Aquificaceae bacterium
CCCGATTCAACAACCTCAACCTCAGAAGCGTAAAGCACCTCTCCCTCGGGTGACAGGACCTTCTTGATTATCCTGGGTTTAAGGATCTTGCCCGTTGCCAGACCACCGAAAGCGACCGCTATGTTTAGGGTATTTAGAGCGAGACCCTGACCTATTGACGCGTAAAGAATGTTTGCGGGGTAAACGAAGTCCGGAAGCTGGGGAGAGGCTTCACCGGGAAAGATTCCGAACCTCCTGTCAAGGTGGAATTTTCTAAAAAGCTCCAGAACATCCTTTTGATTAAGGTATGAAGCCACTTTTATGGTTCCTATGTTGGAGGAGTAAATTAGTATTTCCCTCAGGTTTATCCTTCCGAGCCTTCTGGGATCTCTCACATACCTCTCGTAAACCTTTATTCTTCCCCTTCCCGCATTGACCGTAAATCTCTCGGAAACATAGCCTTTCTCAAGGGCAAGCCCTATAAACAGAGGCTTCATTATTGAGCCGGGCTCAAAGACATCGGTCACAGCGAAATTCCTTCTTGAGGCGGGCGGATAATTGCGGAAGCTGTTGGGATCAAAGTAGGGGTAGGTGGTCAAACCCAGAATCTCACCCGTTTTCACATCAATCAGAATTATGGATACCTTCTTGGGACGCCACTTTTTAACAATACGGTCCCTCACCTTTTCAAGTATGTTTTGAACTCCCAGGTCAATTGTAAGGACAACATCCTTCTCCTCTCCCAGAACACCCTTGAGGGGGTGGAGGTAAATCTTCCCGAAACCTCCGTTCATGTAAATAAGGGCGCTGGTGAATCCTCCGCCGAGCAGGTCGTTAAGAGCAAACTCAAGTCCCTCAAGACCTTTTCCGTCAACACCAACGAACCCTATCAGATTTGAGGCGAGGGTTCCGTTGGGATAGAGGCGAGTGTACTCTTCCTGAATCCCCACATAACGGGCGTTGCCCGTTTCTACGATCAGCCTCCTTATCTTGCTTTTTAGCTTCCTCTCTATCCCCCACGCAAGCCTTATGGGCTTTGACGATCCCGTTTTAACCCTTTCTTTGAGAATCTTTTCAGGTATTCCCGTTATTCTTGATAGCTCCTCAATGAACCTCTCTTTGTTCTTCAGATGGGAAGTGTCCGGATGTGCGTATATGACTATGGTGGGAACGCTTATGGCAAGCTCCTTTCCCTTTGCATCCCTTATGCTTCCCCTATAAAGGGGAACCCTGATGGGAACTATTCTGTCAAACCTCTTTCTTATCTTTTCTGCAACTTCGTTCTCCTTGGTTACCTCAAGGTCAAGGATCCAAACGATGACAACGAGCGATAAAGCAACAAAAAGCCAGTAAATAAGCCCGAACTTTTTCTGGAATTTACGCCTTAAAAGCCACTCCTGCTCCACCGCCGAAAATCACTGATACCTGAATACACTCGGGTTCAGAACATCGGGGTAAGCCCTCTCCATTTCGTAATCAAACATTTGAGCCCTTATTCTCTTCAGGTCGTTCCGATTGGGCTTGAAGGGATAGCTCTTTATATCAGAAACGGAGCTGTCACCGAAAGGTCTGTTGCACGCGACCTCGGTGGTTTTGCCCCTGCACCCCGCGGTCATAAAGGGTTTACCCGTCCAGAAAATTTCCTCAAAGAGGTCCTCAGAGACTCCCCAATGGACGATCTGTCCCTTTTCGTTGAACTTCATGTCATCGTAGCGGGAAAGTCCGCTGTCAATAAGGTATCTGGCCATTTGAACCCTTCTGTACTGAGGTGCGGGGCACGGCTTTTCCTTTTCCATCATGGAACCCTCTTCGGGCCAGAAGGAAAAGAGGTGAGTCCTCGCTCCAAGGTCCTTTACCTTCTGAATTACCTCAACCATTTCCTGCTCCGTCTCACCGAGTCCTACTATAAGATGACAGCCCGCATAACCGTCACCCATAACATCTGCGCACCACTCAAGAACCTTCCAGTAGGTCTCCCACCTGTGGGGGCTGTTCATGGGCTTTCCCCTTAGGCGGTCAAAGATCTCTGGAGTAGCCGCGTCAAGGGCAACGGTGAGGGTGTCCGCTCCGAGCTTTTTGTAGTCTTCAATATCCTCAAAGGTCTGACCCGTCGCATTCATGAGAATTGATACAAACAATTGATCACCGAGCTCACCTACAACCCTCCCGAGCACATACTTTGTGTCCCTGATAGATCTGGGATGGGTTATCTGTGAAATGCACAGACGCTCCGCGTGCCCTACCTTTTTTGTCCTCTCTATGATCTCTTCAAGCTTAAAGGTAGGCCACTCAACGCGGATGAAGTTCTTCTTTGAGTACTCCATTTCCCTCGCCTTCTGAAGTCCGCAGTAAGCACAGGTTGCGTGGCAACCCGACGGATAAGTGAGGAGAGTATTTATACAGCTTAGCTTTGTATCTCTATAAAATTGACCGGGAATAAATCCCAGAGTCATTGCAGCCGCCCAGCTGATCTGAAGGTACTCTGGACTTTCTTTCTGCTCCGTCAGGGATTCAAGAGCTATTCTATTCATTTACTCCACCTCCGGTGATTAACTCCTAAAGATTATACTCTTTTATTTGATAACTACCCAGAGGTAGAGTTCCCCCGTTCTCGGATCGATCCACTCGTCCTCAACCACCGCATTCTTTATGAGAATCGCCCTCACTTCCTGCTCGGAGTACGCACTGAACTTCTTTTTATAGTACCTGAGTTTAGAGGTGTCCACATCAATTTCTATTTTGTTCAGCTCGGTTTTAACTATTATCTTAATTTGCTTTGCAAGGTCCGCAATGGCAATGTGCTTTGCCAGCCTTTTCTGCTCCGCATAGCCCTTTCCCGGAATCTTTTTGGCTATTCCCACACCTCCGAGGACCCCGCC
>JALSHX010000150.1 GCA_026982025.1 Aquificaceae bacterium
ACCAGTAGAGGGAGATTCCTGCGGTCGTGGCAAGGGTCAGGTACCTGTCAAGCTCGTGAGCTTCGTCTATAACGAGGATCCTCTCCTGAGGTTCTTCAAACTCCTTAAGGGCAAGGAGTGCGTGGTTAATAACCAGTAGCCTGGAGGACCTCTCTTTTTCCTTGAGCCTGCTCCAGTAGTAGCACTGATCTCTGTATGGACATATATCTCTGTAAGCGGAGGTGCAGTGGTCTTCATCAACGTTGATCTTTCCCGCAACTTCGGGTGATACGCTGGTGAGGTTCAGGTCTCCGTCCCACTCCCTTTCCACCAATTCGGGGATATTGCCCAACTCAACAGATGATAACCGCTCCCTTTTTAGCCTGTCTATGCACAGGTAGTTGGCTTTTCCCTTGACAACCGCATAGCTCACCTCCTCACCCGTTAGAACCCTCCAGTGGGCTGTTATAAACTCAATGTCCTTTTTTAACTGGTCCTGAAGTATCTTGGTGCCGGTGGAGATGATAGCTTTTGATCCTGTAGCGATGAGAGGAATAAGGTAGGCAAAGGTTTTTCCCGTTCCCGTGGGAGCCTCTATGAGCTTTACTCCACCATCCCTTATGACCTCCTCGCAGAGGGAGATCATCTTCCTTTGGGAGTCCCTCTCCTCGTAGCCCCTTTTAATCAGGTAGGTGTAAAATTCATGGCTTTCCATCACAGAACTTTTATGTAGCCGAAGCCTTTTGTCTGGAGTCTTCCCACTGTTCCCACTCCGGAAGGTACTATCTTCACAAAGTCAAAGAAATTTTCGTACTTTAGCTTTAACCCTCTGATGGTGATGTCGCAGATGTAAAACTCAACCTCAAACTGGGAAAGGTAGTTTAGCCTCTCTTCCGCCCTCTTGAGGTCAATCTTTTCTTTGAGCCACCTTGTGCCCTTGTGGGTCTTCATAAAAAACTTAACCCCCACTCCGTTTGCCACGAGAATGAGCTTGATCCTGAAGGGATCAAAGTCGTAGGCGGAAAGGTGGTTCCTCATGTTGGTGAGCATCATGTGAAAACGCGACTCCTGGGGAAAGTCGCAGTGGTAGATCACCGCATCCTCAGTCTCCTTTTCGGGAAGGTCGTCAAGACCGAGACGCGGAAGGGGAATGTCGCCCTCCTTTTTCTGACCGAAGGATCTTCCCACCACAAAGGGAACGGAAAGTGCTACCGCCCCTGCCTTAATAAGGTCTCTTCTGTTCATCTCACACCCCCCTAAGAATTTCTACCTTTAAATTTACTATAAAGGGAGGTGGTGAGCCATGAATAAGGGAGTGCTGATTCTTTTTATAATTTTTGCCCTATCAGGTGCAAAAGCAAATCACAAACTTGGGACAAGATACATTGCGGTACCCGACAGTGACGGTGTTCAGAGAATATACATGCGTGCGGGAAGCTACTACTACAAACCTGACCATATAGTGGTCAAGAAAGGTGTTCCCGTTGAGCTTATAATTTTGAGGGAATCTTCCCTCGTACCCCACAACATCGTTATGGATTACCCATCCGCAGGCATGAAGTTTGATGTTGAGATAAATCCTGACAAGCCCGTTCGTATTTCTTTTACTCCCCTAAAGACGGGAAGTTTTGAGTTTTACTGCGATAAGAAACTTCTATTTTTCCCGAGCCACAGGGAGAAGGGAATGCACGGGGTCATTGAAGTAACAGAGTGAGACTATGCCAGACATACTTAACCTCCTGATCAAAAAGTTTGAAGAAGATTACAGGTCCTATTCCTACGTCATGAAAGCGAACCACGACGATGACTCTCACATTGACCTGATTCTCCGCTACTACTACATGGCTCCGGGGTTTGTGAGGATGGAGATGATTAAGCCTTTCCGAGGCGCTGTTATTGCTTACGATCCGGAAAGAGGAACCGCTCATGTGCGACCCTTCGGGGGTGTTAAATCCTTTGTCCTTGAGCTGGAACCGGGTAGCAGGCTCATAAGAGGTCCTCAGGACCACAGGGTTGACGAATCGGACATTCTTACTCTTTTAAGAACTGTAAAAGACCTCGCCCGTAAGGGCGAGGTGGTTGTTAATAAAAGAAAGGGAATAATCGTTATCACCGTGAGGGGAAAGGGGGGTCATGTGGTGAGGAAAAGGATAGGCTCCTTCGTCCTGCAATTTAAAGAGAGGGGTTTTATTCCGATATATGCGGCGTCCTACGATGAGGAGGGAGAGTTTATTGAAGAGGTGTTCTTTGAAGACTTTAAAAGCCCTCTGCCCCTGGGTAAGGACTTTTTTGATTTAAAAAGGTGAAAAAGGGGCAAGGAGGGGGGAGGGAGGGCGAGCCACGGAGTGGTCAGCAGGTTTCGCAGGCGGTATATTCCTTCTTAACTTCCATCGCCTTTTTGGCTGTTTCCGGATCGTAGGCTTTACCCTGCCAGAGCATCGTGTATGCTATCTCTTCGTTTCCGTTTTCACAGAGCTCAAGGACCCTTTCAAAGAGCTTCTGGAAGCCTTCGCTCCTGTGGGACTTCTCGTGCTGCTCGAAGGACTCCCAGAATGTAACGATCAGAGCTTCCCTGTCTTTGAGGGGTGATACCGTTTTGTCCTCAACGGTTGAACCTTCTTTGGAGATCATTCCCGCGTTCATCAGGACGAATCCTCCTATGAATCCGTCAATTGAGTGATAGGTTTTAACGTGTTCACAGAGCTCCGCAACCCTTTCCTCAAGGTCGTCTATGGTGTACTCCGGCTTTAAAATCACCCTGTTTATCGTTACCACACCATCGGGTGGAAATTCCTTAATCAGAGCCATCTCTGCTCACCTCCTTTTAATTTTACCATAATTTAAGAATATAAGCATATACTAATTAGGTT
>JALSHX010000151.1 GCA_026982025.1 Aquificaceae bacterium
CCTTGAACTTTACCTCAATCAGATATACCTCGGGAACGGTGCATACGGGGTGGAGGCGGCGTCAAGGGTTTACTTCGGAAAGGAAGTGAAGGACCTAACCCTTGAGGAGTCAGCCCTCCTTGCGGGGCTTCCCAAGGCACCCTCCCGCTTCAATCCATTCGTAAACCCGGACCTTGCAAAGGTCAGGAGAAACTATGTCCTAAAAAGAATGCTGGAGGAAGGATACATTACCAAGGAGGAGTACGAAAATGCCGTTAACAAACCCGTAATCGTAAGGAAGGAGAACCGATACAAAATGTCCGATTATGTTCTGGACATGATAAAAGAGTACCTCGCGGAAAGATACGGAGACATAGCCCTTCAGGGAGGACTGAAAATTTACACAACCATAGACAGGGACCTTCAGAATCTCGCGGTTGATGTTCTCAAGCGCGGCTTAACGCGACTCGCAAGGACAAACGGAATACCCTTCCTCCCCCGGTCAGAGGAGGACATGGAGGAGTTTTACAGGATCCAGAAAAAGAATCTCGCCTTCGGCAAGATTTATGTGGCAAAGATTGAATCGGTTAAGGAAGGTAAAGCAAAAGTCTCCATAGGAAAGCACAGCTTTAACGTTGACCTTAAGGGTATGAATACGGATGGGAGGAATTACATATTCGTCAGAATAAGGGAGGGGCTTGAAGGTCCCTATGCGGAGCTCGTCCCAGACCTGCAGGGCGCCCTTGTGAGCCTTGATGTGCACACAGGAGAAATTAGAGCGATAGTGGGCGGGTTTTCTTACTATTACAGCCCCTTTAATAGAGCGGTTAAGGCAAAAAGACAACCCGGTTCCGCAATAAAGCCTGTTATCTACATGGCTGCGCTTCTCAAGGGAGAAACCCAGATCTCATCCATTGACGCGAGACCGCGGACCTTTTACGACCCGGGGACCGGGCTTGAGTGGACCCCAAAAAATTACGAGGATGAGGAGTACACAGTTGTTACCCTGAGGCAGGCTCTTGCAAAAAGCATAAATACCGCAACCGTTAATCTCCTTGACAAACTCGGCTTTGACATAGTGCTGAATGTAGGTGACAGGGTGGGGCTGAAAGACCTCAAACCTTATTACTCCCTTGCCCTTGGGACCGTGGAAGTCACCCCACTTGAGCTTACCTCCGCATATCAGGTTTTTGCAAATCTCGGAACCAAGTGCGAACCATACCTGATAAGAAAGATAGTTGACAGCTCCGGCAATGTCCTTGAGGAAAACCAGCCCCGGTGCGAGGAGGTGCTTCCCCCTCAGGAAACGAGGGTTTTAATTGACATGCTAAGAGCCGTAATTCTTGAGGGAACCGGAAGGGGTGCAAGGAAGATTCCCAGAATCATAGCAGGCAAAACGGGTACAACCGATGAGTACATGGACGCATGGTTCATCGGCTTCTCACCGTACATTGCAGCTGGCGTGTGGGTGGGCTACGACATAAAGGTTCCTCTTGGATACGGAATGTCGGGTGCAAGAGCCGCCCTCCCCATCTGGAGGGACTTCATGTCCGTTGCCGCCTCCAAGTATCCTCAGGAGGAATTTCCTATGCCCGAAGGAACGGTTGAGGTACCCATTAACCCCACGGATTTCGTGATTGCCGACGAGACCTGTCCGGGAATTAACATGGTCTTCGTGGAAGGGACACAACCAAAGCTTACCTGCTCCGACCTTGAAAACATAATAACGAGATAATTCTCAGGTTCTCCCAAGAATCATGGGAACTTCAAGATTGTTAAGTACAAAGGATGTTACACTCCCAAGAAAAAACTCCTTGAGCCTCCCCTTTCCGTAGGCACCCAAAAACAGAATGTCAAAACTTCCCTCCCTGCAGAAAGAGACGATCCTTTCCTCGGGAAGTCCGGAAAGGCAGTGGCACTCGTAATCCTCTCCCAGAAGCTGATCCACCTTTTCCTTGAGCCTCTTGTGATCCCCCTCTTCTTCCTCAACCACGAGAACATGGATTTCGTAATCGTAAAGGTCCTTAAGTGTCTTGCAAACCTCCATTGACCTGAAGGAGCTTCTCCCCCCGTCGTAAGCTACCAGAGCCTTCTTTGGAGAACCCATCCTCTGAGGAATAATAGCCACCGGGCACCTTGCATTTCTCGCAACTTTTTCAGCGTTAGAACCTATAAGGATTCCTTTTATAGGTTTGCGACCCACCCTTCCGACAACAATAAGGTCCCCGGGATCCGCCTGCTGGTAAATCTCCCTATATGGAACCCCTGCTGTCTTAACAAGGGAGACCGCAACACCCTTTTCCCTTCCCCTTGCGGAAAACTCCTCAAGTACCGTATCACCCTGCTTTTCAAGGAACTCCCTGACCTTTGAAGAGATCCCCTCGTAGTAGGTAAATCCCAGAACGCCTGCGAGGTCCGCCAGGAAACTCTCTTCCACGAGACGAATATCGGAAACATACAATCCTATAACGGGAATGCTCCAGAACTTGGCAAGGTCAAAGGCGAATTCGGATGCTGTAATAGACGAAGGGGAGCCATCAACTCCCACTATTATCCTGTTAAACATCCAGATTCTTCACCTCTTTGGCGTAGGTTTCAATAAACTCCCTCCTCGGTTCAACCTGTTCTCCCATGAGAATGGTAAAGATCCTGTCAGCCTCCACCGCATCCTCAACCGTAACCCTCACCAGCCTTCTCGTTGATGGATCCATGGTGGTTTCCCAGAGCTGTTCGGGATTCATCTCACCGAGACCCTTGTATCTCTGAATCTCCAACCCGCTCCGGGCTAGATCCATAAGTGTTGCGTAGATCTCCCTTATGTCGCTGACCTCTTTGCTCCTGGAATCTATCCCGACCGTCACTGGCGTTC
>JALSHX010000152.1 GCA_026982025.1 Aquificaceae bacterium
TGCCCAATTCTGGATATTCAAGTCCCTGGTGAAGATGGGAGCTTACGACCTTGCAGAGTACCACCTCAGAGAGGCATCAAGGGGAAAAGGGTTCTACTCGGTAGTGGCGCGGGTTTACCTCAACGAAGGCATTGACCTGCCTCCGGAGTATGTGGTTGCACACAATCCATCAAGCGTTCTCTACGGAAGGCTAATTTCCATTAAGGAGGCGGGTTATGACCACTACTTCAGGCTTGAAGTGCTCAAAAACATTGACCTCCTTAGCCCCGAAGACCTTGTGCTCTTAAGAAGGGTTGATCCCTACATAGCAATTAAGGCAGGTCTCAGAAAGTACGGAAAAGATTCTCAGTTTTTTTACTTTCTACTTTATCCTTTTCCATACAAAGATATAGTGGAAAGGGTTTCAAAAGAATTCGGCATAGACCCAGCCCTTATTTACGCGGTTATGAAGCAGGAAAGCCTCTTTAACGAGAGGGCGGTTTCAAGGTCCAACGCCATGGGCCTATGCAGCTCCTTGAGAAAACAGCACGGTGGAAGGCAAGAAGAATCGCATACGAACTCAAAGACATATTTTCTCCCCAAGACAACATATATCTCGGAACCGCTTACCTGAGGTACTTACTTGACCTCTGGAACGGAGACCTGGTAAAAGCACTTGCTTCCTATAACGCGGGGCAGGGTGCCGTTTCCCGGTGGAAGGATTACGGAGACTCATACCTCTACATTGAGCTCATTCCATACAACGAGACAAGAAATTATGTAAGAAAGGTCTTAAGGTATTATTACATCTACAAACAATTGATTAAATGAACTTTTCGGACTCAAGGTACTCAACGGGCTTTCGCCCCGCAAAACCGTCGTTGAGCTCGTGCCAGAACATTATGGTCTCCTCGTCCTCTTTCCAGCAGAGCCAGATATACCTCCCGTCGTGGTAGGAGAGAAAGTCCACGAGAATCGGCTCCACACCCTTTATGACGCCCCCGAGCTCCTCAACTCTCAGGAAACCCTGCTTGATCATGCTCTCTATTTCCTTCACCCTCGTTTGGTAGTACATCTTTTCAAGGTCGTCATGCTCCTCTTCAAGGCGGGAATAAATCTCGTAAAGCTCTTCCTTTTTCATATTGATGTCTTCAACTATCGGCTTAATCTTAACAATCAGCTCTCTTGCCTCTTCCAGTGTAAAAACCTTCATGTTCTTAAATATGTCTTCTGACACTGAAGTGTCAATTTAACTTAAGATCATATGTAGCCACGGAGGTGAGCTATGAAGAGTTTAGTTGCAATACTCATTACAGCTTCCATTGCATTCTCTATGCCCAAACTTGTCAGCCCTGAGTGGCTGAAGGAGAAGCTCGGTCATGATAAGCTCGTGATTCTTGAATTCTCAAACAACCAGAGCTATCTGGTGGAGGGGCACATACCGGGTGCGGTCCTTACGGAAAAAGAGGACTGGAGGATCTTTGACCACAAAACGGGTGCACTTGTCAAGAAATCACCTCGGGAGTACGAGAGGCTCTTCAGAAGGTGGGGAATCAGCAACGATTCAATGGTCGTCATTTACTACAAGGGAAACAATCTCAATGAAATTCTCGGTGCTGTTTACTCATACTGGATCTTCCACCTGATGGGGCACAAGAAGGTGGGAATCCTTGACGGGGGCTGGACCGCATGGGTATCAAAGGGCTATCCCGTTGACTATGAGGATGTCCATCCCAAAAAAGGCACCTTCAGGGCGAGGTACGATGCGAGCAAGGAAATAGACTGGAAGTACCTATACAACAACATCGGGAAGAAGCCCATTATTGACGGAAGACCGGCTACTCACTACTTCGGAATTAAAAAATTCGGATCCGCAAAAAAGTACGGTCATGTCCCATGCTCGGTGGTCCTCCCGTGGGAGTGGTGGATAAGGAAAGAGGGAGAAACTGGTAAGTACTATATTGAATTTCCCCCGTATATTGATGAATTCCTCACCAATCAGGGAATAGGAAAGAAGGATGAGATTTTACTCTTTTGCTTCGGAGGAACCGGTGCGGCATTTCTCTACATGGTGATGGACATTCACGGATATACAGGCATGAGGGTTTACGATGCTTCCAAGAGAGAATGGGAAGCTCTTAACCTTCCTCTTAACAGGTATGTATGGGAGACCTTTAAGGACTGCGTGGTACCTTCTCCCTGAACCTGAATCTCTTCCTGACCGGATCGAAGTAGATAAAGGCGGGGATAAAGTAAAGAGCATCCTCGTCCTCTTTAATACCGAGCCTCAAAGCCTCAATTTTCCAGCTTGAAAAGAATTTCTCCCTTACCCCATCAACGAAGGGCCTTATCTCCCTGAACCATATACCAGATAGGGGATTTTCCCAGTCCTTTTTACATACCCTGCTGTCGGTAAAAACGGTTAACCTGCACATCAGGGGCCGAGCCTCGTAAACCCTGCACTCACCCTTTTTCTCCTCAAGAAAGGGACAGGGCTCCTCATTGAGGTAAATTGTGCCGATCTTTCCCATAACCTCTGCGCTGAGATCTTCCCTACCTGCGGGTCCGTAAGGGTTATCGGTTCCGAGGTGAGAATATGCCTCGTAGTAAAGCTTCAGGTACCTTTTGATTCTCAGACTGACTGCCTTTCTTGTTTTCAGATCAAGGCGGTTAAGCTCCCTGACCAGATGGAGTACTTCAAGTTTTGTTCCCCAGAGGGTAACTCCGTAGCAACAGTAAAAACAGCCCCTCCTGCAGTCTAACTTCTCACCCGAAAGGGTTTTTGCAAGGACCCTCTCAACAGCCCTTTGCCTTTCTGAAATTAGCTCCTCTATCTCATCCACCCTGCTTCTTCATGTTGCCACC
>JALSHX010000153.1 GCA_026982025.1 Aquificaceae bacterium
CTTTGGAGGAACTTTCAGGGCTACACTACCAGAAAGGGAGTGG
Source organism: Aquificaceae bacterium (assembly GCA_026982025.1). Lineage (GTDB taxonomy): Bacteria > Aquificota > Aquificia > Aquificales > Aquificaceae > Hydrogenivirga. The sequence continues at coordinate 44 of JALSHX010000153.1, forward strand.
AACTGATCGGCATCGGTGCTACATCCATAGGGATGCTTTATGATGCATACTTTCAGAATTTTAAGACTTTGAGGGAATACAACGAAGCCGTTGACGGAGGAAACCTCGCGACCTTCAGGGGAATAATCCTCGGAGAGGAGGATCTCCTCAGGCGGGAGGTTATCATGGATATCATGTGCAACCTCGGGGTTTCCTTTGAAAAGATTGAGGAGAATTTCGGAATCTCCTTTGCGGACCACTTTGAGCAGGAGCTTGAGGACCTCAAGGAGCTTGAGAAGGATGGACTTATAAAGATTACAGAGGACCGAATTGACATCCTCCCTGCGGGTAGATTGCTGATCAGAAATGTGGCCATGGTCTTTGACACATACCTCAGGGAAAAAAAGGACCTCAAGTTTTCAAGAACAATATGATGGAAGCGATCCTTGAGGTTTTAAACCTTTCAAAATCATATAAAATCAGAAAGGGTTTATTTCAAAAGGAAAGCTTTTACGCTCTAAGAAACATAGAGCTGACTTTAAAAAAGGGTGAAATCCTCGGAATAGTTGGAGAGTCGGGATCTGGAAAAACAACACTCGGAAAAATAATCCTGAGGCTTGAAAAACCGGATGGAGGTAGGGTGCTTTTTAAAGGGAAAAGCATCTACGAACTCGGTAAAAACTACACAAAACAAGTCTCGGTAGTTTTTCAGGACCCGAGATCCTCTCTGAATCCGAGGCTTAGGGTAAGGGAAATAATTGAGGAGCCTCTTATAGTTCACGGTGTCTCAGACCGTCACCAGAAAGTTTTGAAGGCTGTTGAAGCGGTTCACCTCGGAGAGGAGCTCCTTGATAGAAAGCCCGAAGAACTCTCGGGGGGTCAGAGGCAGAGGGTTGCAATAGCAAGGGCTCTGGTCCTTGAGCCCGAAATCATTATTGCGGATGAACCAACAGCAAGTCTTGATGTCTCGGTTCAGAAGGAAATTCTTGATCTTTTTATGGAACTAAGGGCAAAGGGTATTTCTGTGATATTCATAACCCATGACATCAGGGTAGTTGAAAAGATCTCGGACCGCATGGCGGTGATGTACGGGGGTATGATTATGGAGATGGGCGAAACCCGGGAGGTGATATCCTCTCCTTATCACCCTTATACCAAATTCCTTCTCGGGAATGTTCCCGTCAGGCACCCTTCCCTCAGAAAGGATAAAAACTTCCTTGAGTTTTCTCAGGAGATTCCTCGGGAGGGATGTCCCTTCAGACCGCGCTGTGAGGAAGCGAGGGAGGAGTGTGCAGGTGCAATCAGGAGGGTAGAGGTAAATGGAAGAATCGTTACCTGCCTTTTATACTGACTTTCTCGTCTTTGCTTTTCTCCTCTTTATGTCGGGGTTTTTCGCCTCTTCCGAGGTCGTCTTCTTCAGCGTCAGCAAACCTCTACTTCTCAAGTACTCCAAGAGCAGGCTCTTTAAAATTCTCATGAAACTGCTTTCCAAACCCAAGGAAGTTCTGGTTTCTATACTACTTGGCAACGAGCTGGTTAATATTCTAATTTCCTCCTACGGGACCAAGATCTTCACCGAGGCTTTCGGGAAGGAGGGAGCCATCCTTTCCGCAATACTCATGTCAACCCTCATATTTATTTTCGGTGAAACCCTACCCAAGAATGCGGTTCTTCCCGTTGCTGACAGGCTTTCTCTTATTTACGCTCCCGTTTTTTATATCTTTCACGGTCTTGTTTTCCCCTTTAGGCTTCTATTTTTCAGACCTCTGCGCGGTCTCCTTGAGCGTATGGGGGTTGAGACAAGAGAGGAGGTTTACGAGCTTTCGGAAGACAGACTTCTCGGAATACTTGAGCTCGGGATTGAGGCGGGGGAGTTTTCAAGCTCGGAGAAGGAGATGATAGAAAAGGTCTTTGAAATGGATGAGGTGCTGGTAAGGGAGATTATGACTCCGAGACCGGACATTTTTGCCCTCCCCGAGGACAGGAAAGTGGGGGAAGTGGTTGCTGAGATCAGAAAGCACGGCCACAGCCGTATTCCCGTTTACAGGCAGAGGCTTGACGAAATTTCGGGTATAGTGAATGTAAAGGAGGTGCTTCCCATCCACAGAAACTCCGAAAGGGAGCTCAGGGAATTTTTAAAACCTGCCCTCTTTGTTCCTGAGGTCACAACAGTTTCGGGGCTCCTCAAGGAGTTCAGAAAGAAAAAAACTCAGATTGCGGTGGTTATTGATGAGCACGGAGCGGTTTCTGGGATAGTTACCATGTATGATGTTCTTCGCTGGCTCGTGGGAGAGGTTCCGGAGGAGTGGGAAAAGGAGGAAAAGGAAATTGAAAAAATCTCAAGCGATGTGTACAGGGTTGACGGATCGGCGGATGTTGAGGATGTGGCGAGGATCATCGGATTTGACCTTCCCGACGACTATGATTATGACACGGTGGGGGGCTTTGTCATGGCAAACCTTGAAAAGATGCCGAGAAAGGGGGATGAGTTTGAATACGGGGGTTTCAAGTTTATAGTTGGAGATGTTGAGAGAAACAGGGTTCAGGAGGTTATAGTAAAGATCCTCAAAAATTCAAAGGAGAAAGCGGAAAAATGACCGAAAATTTTAACAGGGACTTCGTCCATCTTCACCTCCACACACAGTACTCCCTCCTTGACGGAGCCATAAAGGTTGAGGACCTCGTAAAAAGGGCTAAGGAGCTGGGATTTAAGGCTGTGGGAATCTCCGATCACGGAAATCTCTTCGGTTCTCTTCACTTTTACAGAGCAATGAAGTTCGCAGGCATTAAGCCCATAATCGGAATGGA
>JALSHX010000154.1 GCA_026982025.1 Aquificaceae bacterium
CGGTGGCACCATCGGAGACATCAATCAGGTGCAGTAGAATTCTCGTCCTCTCTATGTGTCTGAGAAAATCATAACCCAGACCCTTACCTTTGTGGGCGTCTTCAATTATTCCCGGGATGTCTGCTATAACCAGTCTTCTTTCCTCGTCAAGTTCCATGACCCCGAGGTTGGGAGAGAGGGTGGTAAAAGGATAATCACCGACTTGAGGTTCTGCACGGGTTAGCTTTGAAAGGAGTGTTGACTTTCCTGCATTGGGGAGCCCTATTATTCCCACATCAGCGATCAGCTTCAATTCAAGAAGGATCCACCTCTCCTCCCCTTCCTCTCCCTCCTCCGCAAATCTGGGTGCCTGATCGGTGGGCGTAGCAAAGCGGGCGTTACCCCTTCCTCCCCTTCCTCCCCTTGCGACCACGCACCTCTGCCCTTCAAGGGTAAGGTCGCACAGAACTTTCCCGCTTTCCCGGTCCACTACAACCGTTCCGACGGGAACGGGAATAATAAGGTCCTCAGCGTCTTTCCCCTTCTGATTTTTACCTTTTCCGTGTTCTCCGTTTCTGGCTCTGAAGTGCCTTTTGAACTTGAAGTCCAGAAGGGTGTGCTTGCTTGAAGTCGCAACGAGAACGACATCACCTCCTTTTCCCCCGTCTCCTCCGGCAGGACCACCCTTGGGTCGGTACTTTTCTCTTAAAAAGGCAACCGCCCCGTTGCCACCGCGTCCTCCTTTTACGAAGATGCTAACCCTGTCAACGAAGGGTTTTTTCATTACCGGAGTTCTTTAAGGAAAAGGGCAATCCTCTCAATCCCCTTTTCTATTGTTTCTTCTTTCAATGCAAAGGACATTCTCAGGAATCCCTCCGCTCCGAATGCCGACCCGGGCACCGTGCCCACGAGGGCTTTTTCAAGGAGTTTTTCCGAGAACTTCACATCACCGCCGAAGGCGGTTGTGTAGTGTGAGAAATCAGGAAAAATAAAGAAAGTTGCCCCGGGCTTGAAGGTTTTTACTCCGGGTAGCAGGGAAAGTCCCTCGCTTATGATTTCCCTCCTCCTTCTGTATGTTTCTCTCATCTCTTCAATAAAGGCTTTTGATTCGGGATGGGTAAGTGCAGTTAGAGCACCGTACTGGGCAAAGGTAGGGGTGTTGGAAACATACTGGCTGTTGAGGCTGGCTAAGACTTTTGCCAGCGGTTCGGGACATGCAACATAGCCAACCCTCCAGCCTGTCATTGAGAAGGTTTTGGAAAAGGAGTTGACGGTAAAAGTTATCTCCCTCACATCCTCTCCGAAGGATGCGATGCTTGTGTGGGTAGTCTCGTCAAAGATAAGATTTTCGTAGCACTCATCGGAAAGGATCATTATCCCTTCCTTTCTGCAGAGGTCCGCAATCTTGCGGAGCTCATTCTGATCGTAAACCGCACCGGTGGGATTGTTGGGTGAGTTGATAATAATTAGCTTCGTTCTCCGGGTAATTCTCTCCTTTACATCTTCATGCCTTAGGGTAAATCCCTCCTCCATTTTCGTGTGAATGATAACCGGCACGCCTCCGGAGAGCCTGATCTGTTCCTCATAGGTTACCCAGTAGGGTGCCGGTAAAAGTACCTCGTCTCCTTCATTAAGGACCGCCTGAAGGACAAGAAAGATGGCAAGTTTCGCTCCCACCGTCACCACAATTTCTGAGGGAGAGTAATGAAGGCTGTTCTCCTCCTTTAACTTGTGAGACAGAGCCTCCCTCAGCTCCGGTATTCCTCCGGCTGGAGGGTACTTGGTCTTTCCTTCTTTCAGAGCTTTTATGCATGCCTCCTTAATGAAGGGAGGGGTGTCTATGTCCGGCTCTCCCGCTCCGAATCCTATTACATCAACACCTTTTTCTTTTAACTCCCTGAGCTTTGCGGACAGAGCAATGGTTGGAGACGGCTTTAGGGATTCAACTCTCTTAGAGAGCATTTAGGAAAATTATACCCCAACCTTTAATCAACGAACGGTCCTCTATGGATGATGGGTTCACCCAAGGGATTTCCGCTTACAACTATGCCCTTGGCTTTAGTTCTGCATCTAATTTCATCAAGGGAGTTACCGCATAATAGCAATCCCTGACCTTTCTTTAATTTGATGTGTCCGTAGGTCACCTCTCCTTCTATTAAGTAGAGAATTGTATTAAATCCTAACTGCGGAGTGAACCTGTAGGCAGAGCCCTCACAGACCTCAAAGAGCCTGTACTCAACTGCAGTTTTGAGGTTTATTTTTGTGCCTGAACCCGCTATTATGTATTCCTTGAAACCTCTGTCTTCTATTACGGGAATTTGTTCTGATCTGACTATTTGATAACCGGGGTCAATTTTTTTGAATTTTTTCGGAAGGTTTATCCATATCTGAATTCCCTGAGTTATTCCGTTAAATGCAGGTAGTTCAGAGTGTAATATTCCCTTGCCCGCCGTGATTTTCTGGATCCCCAAGCTATTTATAATTTCTGAATTGCCTAAGCTGTCGGCGTGTTTAATGGCTCCCTCCAAAACGAGGGTAATTATTTCAAATCCCCTATGGGGATGCTCGGGAAATCCGGCGGGAGGGGAGATAAAAAAATGATCAAAGAGGACGAAGGGGTCAAAGTTTCTCAGAGAATCGGTGGGAAATAACCTTATTACTTTAGCCCCTGCGCCCTCTTCAACCTCTTGTCCGCAAACTTTAATAAAACTCATACACAATTTCTATGGGCCTACCTCAACCCTGCTGTCTCCTTCGTAGATGTAAAGCTTTCCTTCCTCTTCGTCTTTGGTTTTTTTGTGCGAGCCGTCGCAGAAGGGTTTGTTTCCCGAGAGAC
>JALSHX010000155.1 GCA_026982025.1 Aquificaceae bacterium
CGTCCGCGGGTCTTTAACAAAGCGGGAGGGCTTCTTCCTTACCCTGAAGGTGCCCAGACCCCTTATTTCCACCTTTTCTCCCTTGGTGAGTGCTTCCGACATAGCCTGAAAGACCTGATCAACTATAAGGCGAGCCTTTTTCTGGGTAATTCCCCTCTTTTTTGCTATCTCCCGGGTTATGTCGGACTTTTTCATTTTTTCTCCTCCTCTATGTAAATGGTCCGGACCTTCCTGCTTGTTCCTCTGGCTGAGAGGGTTTCGTTTTTCCTATCATACACTATCTCGTCAGCCTCCAGCACGTTTTTTTCCTCCTCAACCCTTGCCTTCCCCTTGAGAATAATTATTTCCTCACTAAGTATGTACTCTGCGTAATCAGCAACCGCCTTCCTCTTTGGTTCTGTGTATCTGACCCTTCCCTCCGCCACGAGTTTTGTGGGCTTTCCATCCTCTCCCAGGAAGATGGTTACCTTATCCGCCTTTAGAACCGTTTTGCCCCTCGTTAGGCGGGCGTTTCCCTCGTATATGATTCTGTCTTTCTTAAATTCAAGCCTGTTTGCCTCACCCGTTATGGGTTGTCCTAAGGAGGCAATAACCGTTCCGAGAATAAGCAGGAGAAGGCTCCTAAATCTCATGCTTTGCTTTTGCTTCCGTAATTATAACCTTCAGAGGGCTCAAAAGGGCGGTGAATCCCCTACCTTCTATGTAGTTCGTTTCCTTCCAGACCTTTACCTCCCTGTCGCTTTTTATGAGAGACCTGTTAAAGTCCGCAAAGGCATAAGCGGTCTTTACAAATAGGGCTTCTCCCCTTATCTCCACTTCCCCGGTAAGCTCGGCGGTATTTTTGTCTTTCCGGAAGCTTACGCTGGTTGCCGTGATAACATATCCCCCTTCAGACCTTATTGTGACCCGCTTGAGCCTGATTTCAGGACCCATAGATAGCAGTTCCTCTCCTTGAAGGTCCCATTCCCTTCCACCCTTCCCGTAAACTTTGAGAGAGACATTGACGGCAATGCTCCTTTCTTTTGTAATTATTTTGGACTCGGACCTTACCTTTTCAATGTAGGCAAGGGAAGCAATTGAGAAAAATGCAAAGAGTATGTGAAATATAAGAAACTTCATCTCTGTCTTAATTCAATTATCAGATCGGCGACTTCTCTTATGGCACCCTCACCGCCGCTTCTTATGGTCTCATAAATGCAGACCTCCTTTACCTGCGGTGGGGAGTTTCTCACGCAAACGGGGAAACCAACCTTTTGAAGAACGGGTATGTCAACAAGGTCGTCTCCCACAAAGGCAATTTCCTCGTAGTTAAGACTTAGCCTGTTTTTAATCTCTTCAAGGATGCCGTCCTTTTTGAGCTTGCCCATGAATATCTCCTCAATCCCGAGCTCCTCAAGCCTGCTTCTGAGAGCCTGAGACTCTCTACCGGAGATGACCCCCGTCTTGATCCCCTCTCTTTGAATCCTTTTGATTCCAAGACCGTCATGGACATTGAAGACCTTGATCATCTCCCCCTCTTCGGTGTAAAAAAGTCTCCCGTCTGTGAGGACCCCGTCAACATCCATAAGCAGGAGCTTTATTTTTCTTGCCCTCTCCCTGAGGCTCAATTAGCACTGTCTCCTTTCAAACTTTCTGCAGGCGGACCTGAGAAACCGTAAAAAGTCATCGGTTTCCTGAAGACCGATAACTTCCATGATCACCTTTTTTCTGAAGGGATCGTAAAACATGAAGTGTGGAGTTCCGAAGGCTCTGAGCCTCCTGTCAAGGTTATCGGGAGGGTCCTCCACATCTATGGGAACGACTACGAAGTTTTTGCTCAGGTAATCGTGTACATTGGGATCGGGAAAGACATTATCCTCCATATACTTACAGTATGTACAGGTCTCCTCGTAGAAGTAAATCATAATCAGCCTGTTTGTTTCCCGTGCAACCTTCAAACCTTCATAGAAATTGGGGTACCACCTGTCCTGAGCGGAAAAACCCACCGACAGGGTAAGAATTACTGCCAGAAGAACCTTCATTTTAAATAAAAAATATAATGAATTTTCAATGCGGGATCTCTCATTTGAGGTGGTTGATAACCTGAACCTCCTCGGCAGGTTGTGGCTGCTTAAACTGAGGGCGGGTCCTATAACGGAATTGGTCAGGGGAGGACACTTTTTCATGATTGAAGTTTCTCCAACCTACGATCCCATGGGTAGAAGAGCTTTCGCGGTGGGCGACATCAGGGGTGAGGAGCTCTGGTTCTTTTACGATGTTGTGGGCAGGGGAACATACAGACTGAGCCAGCTTGAGAAGGGAGATAGGGTGAGAGCCTTCGGACCGCTGGGCAGAAGGCTTTTCAGCGAGGAGGGAGATAAGCACCTTCTCATAGGGGGAGGAGTGGGTCTTGCAGGGCTGACCCTGTTTGGGAAGGAGCTCCGAAATCTGGGAAAAGAAGTGGTTTTTGTTTATGGCGGAAGGACAGCAAAGCACCTCGGAATGCTTGACTGGCTCAAGGAGGAAGGGTTTTCCTATATAGTGCTAACGGAGGACGGAAGTGCGGGGAACAGGGGGCTCGTGACCGATGTTCTCGGCGACTTTGACGATTCGTGGACCGTGAGTGCCTGCGGACCAAAAGGAATGCTGAAAGCTCTGAAAAAAACGCTTACCCACAGCCGTGTACAGTTTTCCCTTGAGGAGAGGATGGCCTGCGGATGGGGGGTGTGTCTGGGCTGTGTCGTAAAATCAGTATCGGGAAATTACCTCAGGGTTTGCTGGGAAGGACCCGTTTTTGACGCAAAGGAGGTCAATCTT
>JALSHX010000156.1 GCA_026982025.1 Aquificaceae bacterium
GCTTGACACCCACAAGAAGTCCACTATTACGGGAATGTTAAGCTCCCTTATCAGGTCCGCGGTGAATATGAAGGAACCCTTAAGAATGCCGACCGCGTAGAGCTCGTCGGGATAGCCGAATGATTTGACTATTTCCTCCGCAAGCTCCTTCACCCTTTTTTTGATAGCATAACCCTCAATTAAAAGCTTCAGCGGTTTTCCCCTTATCTTCATTTTCCTTAATTCTATCAATCCTGAGCTCCATCAGGAGTGCATTTTCCCCGTCTGAGTAAAACTTCTTCCTTTCTTTAACAATGCTGAAACCAAGAGACCTGTAAAGTCTAATTGCGGGGAGGTTTGATTTACGAACATCAAGGAGAAAGGTCTGTGCTCTGTTCCTGAGGTCATCAATTATTTTTTCCATAAAGTACCTTCCCAGACCCCGACCGCGCAGGTTTTTGTCTATGGCAATTGACATGATGAAGGCTTCCCCTTTGATTAGCCAAATGACGCAGTAACCGATAACCTTTCCATCGCTTTCAAGGACAAACCTCACCGAGTAAGGAAGTTTAAATTCCCTCTCAATAGCATCTCTGCTCCATGCGTCGGTTGTGAATGATGACTTGTTGATTCTATATACTTCATTTATGTCACTTTCGGACATGGGACGGACCCTTAACTTCACAGGATCTACATTATAATTAGGTGTAATGCGCCTGGTCTCCCTGCTTATATTCATCACTATTAACCTCTCATTTTCTAAGATATTCCTGGCAAAGTGGGATGGACCCATTACCCCCATCACAGCAGACTACATTGAGAGGGCTATACAAAAAGCTGAGATGCAAGGGGGCAGGTTATTCATCCTGGAAATAAACACGCCCGGCGGACTTGTAGAATCCATGCGGAGAATCATCCAGTCATTCAGCAAAACTTCAATGCCCGTTGTCGTTTTCGTATATCCACCGGGAGGAAGAGCCGCCTCCGCGGGAGCTATTATAACGGTTGCTGCGGATATCGCCGCCATGGCGCCGGGAACCAACATAGGAGCCGCACACCCCGTTCAGTTCGGTCCCCAGCCGTCAAGGGAAAGGGATGACCGGAAGAAAAAAGAGGAGAAGAAAGAAAAGGAAAGCCAGAAAGATGTCATGACCCAGAAGATCCTTCAGGACATGCTTGCCTTCGTAAGAAGCATAGCCAAGGAGAAGGGAAGAAACGTAAAGGTAATAGAAAAAATGGTAAGCGAGTCCCTTGCCCTGACCGCGGATGAGGCTTTGAAGGAAGATGTCATTGATCTCGTTGCTACAAACCTCAATGAACTTCTGGAAAAAATTGACGGAAAGGAAGTAACAAAGTTCGGGAAAAAGATTAAGGTTCAAACCCGGGGATTTGAGGTAGTCCAAATAGGTGAGAGCCTCAAAGAACAGATCTTAAAAATCCTAACCAACCCGACCGTTGCATACCTTCTTCTGATGATCGGTTTTTACGGGATTTTCTTTGAGCTTTACAATCCCGGGGCTGTGGTTCCGGGTGTGATGGGCGGAATATCTTTACTGCTGGGCCTTTACGGGCTTTCCCTTATTTCAATGAACTGGCTCGGTCTTCTCCTGATAATTCTCGGAATCCTCCTCTTTGTCCTTGAGATAATTACTCCTACCTTTGGTGCACTCGCTGTGGGTGGAGTTATTTCAATCGCGCTGGGTTCAATATTTCTTATTGACCCAGACTCTCCCTACGGGGACATACCTCTGTCCGTGGTATTAACCGTTGTATTTGCCAGCGCACTCTTTTTCCTCTTTGCGGGCCGTCTCGGACTCAAAGCTCAGAAGAGGAAAAAGGTGACAGGAGCTGAGGGAATGGTTGGTGAAAGGGGTGAGGCAATAACGGTCTTTAAAGGGGGAAAGGGCAAAGTGGCAGTTCACGGTGAAATATGGAATGCTGTGAGTGACCATCCTCTAAAAAAGGGGGACAGGATTAAGGTGGTCGCTGTTGAGGGGCTTATCCTCAGGGTTGAGCCTGAAGGGACCGAGCTCTCTGAATGAAAACAAGAACCCTTGCCACAGCCTCGTAAAGTACAGGAGGAATTTCCTCAAAGACTTCTATTCTAATGAGAGCTTCTGTCAGCTGACTGTCTTCAACAACAGGTATGTTGTTTTTCTTTGCAAGCTCAATGATCCTTTTCGCAGTTTCACCTCCTCCTTTAGCAACGACTACCGGGGCATTATCCCTGTCCGATTCGTACCTCAAAGCAACGGCCTTTTTCCTCTTTTCACTTTCCATTCTCTAAACCCTCAGGTTTAAAAGGGAAGAACCCGCAAACTCCTCAAAGAATGCACCGTCAAATTCCTTCTCTTCCTCCTCAAAAACCTCAAGGCGTCTAAGATCAAGGCCGAGATCCTCAATTTCCTTTAAAAGCTTTCCCTTTTCCCTTTCAAAAATTCTCTTAAAGTCATCCATATTAGTCTTGACGATAACGCTGATGTAATCGGGCTCCTCCGTTCTGGGAGCGGTTATCACAACGCCCACATAGCCTTCTTCATACCTTAGCTTTACAAAAATCCGAAACATACCCTCCCGTGAAAAGGCTACAACTCCTTCTCCATCCTCAATTTTGAATGGAACAAGAAATTTTTTCCCCTCGTGAGCAACAGTGAAGGATTGAATTAAACCGATCAACTCAAGCTTTGCCATATTTTCCTTAATGTCCGGCGGAAGATTTTCAAGGGCACCACGGACGAGTGCAAGCTGTTTTAAATCCTCACCAATCTTCTTATAAAGGGAGGT
>JALSHX010000157.1 GCA_026982025.1 Aquificaceae bacterium
GCAAGGGCGGTTGCCTACTGTGCTCTTCACAGGAAAGAGTCAAGAGGAGGACACTCAAGGGAGGACTTTCCCCAGAGGGATGACAAAAACTTCCTTAAGCACACCGTGGTAAAGCGCGAAGGAGATGGACTAAAAATTACATATGAGGATGTGGAAATAACCGAGTTCCCGCCGGAGGAGAGGAAGTATTAGGTGCGCTTCTCCGACTCTCCCTCCGACTCCGGTCCCACTATGGTTTCAAGCTTCCTTACACTTGAAACGAAAGAGGTAACTATCACGAAGAGCGTATAGCCCATTCCCAAAAGCAGTAGCCCCGAGGCGAGTATCCTGACCGCCGGCTCGTCAAGAAGCGGTACCTTTTGCTGGAGGTAGAAAGGATACCCCGAAGTCAAGAAGTAAATAACTCCTAAGAGAACGAGGATAAAAATCAGATAGTCCAGCTTTCCCGCAAACTCTCTTTCTTCCATTTCCCCTCTCCCTTTCTCAAAGCCAATAAAATTTTACCACAATGGTCGGGCGTCTGCTGAATTTTCTCGGTCTTTCCCTTGATGTTTGTCCCGTCTGTGAAGAAAGGGAACGGGGAGACCTTCCCCTCTGCCGGGAATGTGCCGGGAAATTCAGGTGTGAAAAACCCGCTGTAAAGAGATTCGTACCCGGTGTAAAAAGTTTCAAAGCGTTCGGCTATTACAGGGACAGCCTTGCAGTTGCAGTGAGGAAGCTAAAGTTCGGGTCCTTTAAGCCTCTGGCGGAATTTCTTGGGCAGGTAATAGAGCACGACCTCAAAGAATTCATGAGTCAAACGAAGGCGGACACACTGACATACGTCCCGGTCCATCCTCTTAGAAAGTTCACGAGAGGATTTGATCAAAACGAGGAAATTCTGAAAGGCACGGGGATTTCTTTTAAAAAACTTCTTATCAGAAAGAGGTATTCAAAACCACTTGCGGGCATGAAAAAATCAGATAGGGAACGAAATCTGCTGGGGGCGTTCGCCGTTGAGGATCCCGTTTATGTTAGGGGCAGGGTGATACTCGTCTTTGATGACATCCTCACTTCTGGGACCACATCCTCTGAGGTGGCCAGAACCCTGCTAAAATCAGGTGCGGGAGAGGTTCACTTTTACTTTCTCTGCATAGAGTATTAAACTAAAAGGGGAGGTATTGAAGATGGGGTTAATGGATAGGGATTATTACAGGGAGAAGAAGCCGGAGGCTCAAGGAGTAGGCGACATCCTGGCAAAGATAAGAAACAATCCTCTGGCAATAATTGCGATCATTATTGCGGTCCTCTTTATACTTAGCTTAATACTTTAATCCTATGTTTAAACCCAGAAACATAAAAAGAAAGGCAGAAATCTCAAGAATCCTTGCAAAGCACGGCTTGGGACTTTTGGTAGAAATTGCCGGACTCGGAAGGTTCGTTCCCTTCCACTGGGGAATTCTCGGTCATAAGAAGAGGGATGTGCCCTACACCGCTCCAGAGCACCTGCGGATGGTCTTTGAAGAACTCGGAGCAACCTTCATAAAACTCGGACAGATTCTCAGCACCAGACCGGACCTCCTTCCCGAGGATTACATAAAGGAACTAACCAAGCTTCAGGATAGAATTCCCGAATCCCCGCCGGAGGAAATTAAGCAGGTTATTAAAGACGAGCTCGGGAAAAAAGCGGGAGAACTCTTGAGTGAATTTGAGGACACTCCCATTGCCTCCGCATCCATAGGTCAGGTTCACCGGGCACGGTTAAAAACTGGAGAGAAGGTTGTTATCAAGGTTCAAAAACCTGGTGTAGAGAAGAGAATAAAGGAAGACCTTGAAATTCTTTACGAAGTGGTTAAGAGAATACAGAATCACTGGGATGCGGTGCAGAGCCTTGACCTTGAAGGTCTCCTTGACGAATTTGCGTACACCCTCAGAAATGAGCTTGATTACATCAGGGAGGGCAGAAACGCCGACACCTTCAGAAAGAACTTCAAAGGGGACAAAACCCTTTACATACCAGAAATCTACTGGGATTACACCACCTCAAGGGTTCTTGTTATGGAAGAAATAAGGGGGGTGAAAATTACCGATGTCGGAAAGATCAGGGAAATGGGTCTTGATCCCCGGGAGATTGCAAGGAACGGCTCCCTTGTCTACATGAACATGTTTTTCAGGGACGGCTTCTTCCACGGTGATCCTCACCCAGGAAACTTCCTTGTTATGGGGGACGGGAAGCTCGGACTCCTTGACTTCGGTATGGTGGGGGTTCTTGATGAGCTCTCAAGGCTGAACTTTCTCCAGCTTCTATACGGACTGACAAAATCGGACATGTCCCTCGTTATGGATGCGTTGAGCGACCTCGGTATTCAGGGAGACCCAAAAAAGGAGAGCTTAATAAGGAAGGAGCTTGAACTTTTATTTTCTTATTACCTCCTTCAGCCTCTGAACGAGCTCAGACTTTCAAGAGTGGTAAACGATACCTTCAGATTAATTTACAGATATAAAATTACCCTTCCCCCCGACCTCTTCTTGCTTTTAAAAACTTTGGGAATGTCGGAGGGCCTTCTTTCAAACCTTGATCCGGATTTCAAAATGATCTCTGTTATTGAACCTTTTATTAAGAGGAGCAGTAGAATAATGCTTTCTCCAAAATTTTTAAGGGCTCAGGCTCAAAAGAACCTTATATTGATTTCAAAAATGCTCATGCAGTCAACCGAAAAAACTAAGAGACTCCTCCGTCTTCTTGAGTCAGGAAAGCTTGAGC
>JALSHX010000158.1 GCA_026982025.1 Aquificaceae bacterium
GTCAAGCCCCTCCTTGAGTCTATTGAAAAGGGAAAACCTTTCCTCGGAATATGCCTCGGTCTCCAGCTCCTTTTTGAGAAGAGCCATGAACACGGGCTGACGGAAGGACTCGGTTTTATTAAGGGCGAGGTGAGGATCCTTCCCCCTACCGTTAAAATCCCCCACATAGGCTGGAATCAGATATTCAGAAAGAGGGAAAAAAGCAAACTATTTGAGGGAATAGGTGATGGCGATTACTTTTACTTTGTCCATTCATACTGTGTTTATCCGGAAGACGATTCTGTCATTGCCTCAACCACCGATTATGGTGTTGAATTTGTTTCCGCAATTGAGGTGGAAAACCTCTGGGCTGTTCAGTTTCACCCAGAAAAGAGCCAGAAAAAGGGCTTAAAAATTCTTGAGAACTTTTACAGGTTTATAAGGAGCGGGGGCTGAAGTCAGAAAGAAACCCCCACATTAACGAATGGACTGTTTATCTGGATGTCAGCGTTTGTGTCAAATTCTTCTTTGAGGAAAACCCTCTCCGTTCTGTAACCGAGTCCGGCGTAAAATTTTGCAAAACCTGGCAATGAAAATGGACTAATCCTCAATTCACCCGTCAAGTCATAATAGGTTGAGTTTTTATATTTTATTCCTCTAACCTCTGCGTGAACTGATACCTTGCCCAAGTTTATACTCGCTCCACCGTACAGCATGGGTATGAACAGACTTCCTTTTGCAGATTCGGTTTGTTCAGCTGTTATGCTCCCAGCAGTAACCTTACCCGTAACCGATCCTTCATAATTCATGAACCTGCCGTTCAGACCCACTTCCAGATCAAGAACACCACCCGTCACAAAGCCAACAAACGGTACATTCAGGTACAGTGCCACATCGTACCTGTCAAGTTTCAGATCCGATTTTATGGTCTGATTGGCGTCAAAGGTAGTACCTCCGTAAGTGAGGGTGGTCGTTGTGGTTTTGTCTCCCCTAAAAGCCATGGGCATGTATTGAGCGTATACACCGATAACCGCGACTTCTGCCTTTGCCCTTGCCATGGGCTTGGTTGAGCCTTTTATACCCAGCCTGTCCTTGAGGTCCAGCTTGTTTCCGCTGTCCGCCGGATACTCCACATACCCTGAAGGTTGATGATTTATCAGGCCTATGTTGACATCCACATTGATCAGGGGAACGGCGATTGAGGTTCCCATTCCAAAAAGCACCGCTGAGATTATTTTTTCCTTCATTATTCCACCTCCTATAAATTTTTATAAACGGTCATCCGAGAGGAGACTTTACGGAGATAATCTCTGGTCTCAGCATAGGGGAGATTTCGCAAGAGGATACGGTACACATCCCGGGGATTCAAGGAATTGGCAACGCGCTTTGCCTTCTCAAGGTTTCTTGTGCCCGTTAAAGCTCTTGCAACGTTTCCGGGTCCAGTGTTGTATGCGGCTATGGACATGTAGAGCCTGCTCTGAGGATCCCTTACACCCGAAAAGTACTTTGAGTAAAGAAGATAAAGATAAGCGGAACCTATAACTATGTTGTTTTCGGGATTGTAAAGGTAAGAAGGGCTGAGAAGAACGGGTCTCCCCCAGAGAAATTTTGAGACCTCCCTGCCCGCATACCGTGGAACTATCTGCATTAAGCCGTATGCGGGAACATAGGAGGTGGCAAAGGGATTAAAGTAGCTTTCGGTGTGAATTACGGCAAATATGAGCTCTTGGGGGAGATTCCATTTGGAGGATTCCCTCCTGACAATTGGTTTTAACTCTTTTGCCTTTTTTAGTATCCTTTTTGGTGGTATCTTCACTTTAAAGCGGTTGACCGTATAGCCCTTGCTGTTTTTAACGGTGGTGAAATTTCCCCTTTTGAGTAGTTCGGACGGATCCTCCTGTATTAACGATCCGATAACCGGCCGGTCGGGAACCTTTGAGAACCTAATGTGCTTTGACTTTATTCTCAACCTTCTTTCCACCCTTTTTAGGAAACGATCCTTCACGAAAGCATCCCTCATAGTTTCCTTAGCAAATGAATCAATATGCCTCTTGATTGTCTTGAGAGACACCTTGTCCTTTGCAATTATCTCAATCCTCAGCTCTTCCTTCTCAAAGTCAAATACCCTTTTAACCTTCAGGTCATCCGAGTACTGAACCCACTTCTTCCTCGTTGACACCTCAGGTTCGTCCCAGTATGCACCCAGTTCTTTTTTAAACCTTTTAAACTCTTCTCTAACAATTCTCTTGTACTCTTCAAATTCCTTGTTGACTTCCTCAAGGTACTTTCTATACTCTTCTTTCTCCCTTTTAAAACCGCCGAGCTCCCTCCTGATGTACTCATCAAAGGATTCCTGAGAGGGAGCTAAACTCAAGAGAAAAATTAAAATGGAAGCCCAGAGGGCTCCCCAAACAAAGGAGCCTCTCACTGACCCTTGAACTCTTTATCAATTTCTCTGTCAAGCTCTTCGTATGCCTTCTTCGCCTGATAGAGCTGCCAGAGAGCCTGCTCGTTTTTGAGGCTCGTTTCAACCTGAGTCTTTATAAACTCTTTGACCATTTTGGGGTCCACGCCTACGAGAACATACAGTTCGTTGCAGGGAGACATCCAGATGTTCTGCTGTTTGGAACCTCTTATGGTCTGGTAAGCCACCTGCTTTGAAACCTGAACGGAAACCCTGTCAACGGTCTCCGCGTCTCCCACTCCCGTTACCTGCATGAAGTTCTTAACCATGTTCTTTACTC
>JALSHX010000159.1 GCA_026982025.1 Aquificaceae bacterium
CCAGAACGACGGTCAGTGCGTACTTCCACAGAGATATGAAAGCAGACAAACCGGCGGATGCCACCATGTATGCGACGAGGGAAAATACGCCGACAGGCGTGAGTTTGATGATCCATCTTGTAAGATTTATAAGCCCGTCGTTTACCGCCTCAAAGAAGCCCTTAATGTGGCTTTGCTTCTGACCGCCGATGGTCAGGACAGACAGACCGAAAAGAACCGCAAAGAAAATAATCTGAAGGACCTTCCCTTCGGTAAAACTGCGGACGGGGTTTGAAGGGATAATGCTCCAGACAACATCCTCAACGGTAAGGGGTTTAACTTCCGGTGCTCCCCCCGGTGGTGCGGGGGCTGAGGAGTCCTCTCCGGGCTTAATGATGTTCACAAGAACAAGACCCAGAGCAACGGAGAGGGATGTGGTTATCACATAGTAAGCAATGGTTTTGACTCCGAGATTTCCGAACCTTCCCAAATTTCCGAGTCCCAGCACAGCAACGAAAACCGAGGCAAAGACGAGGGGAACAATGATCATCTTCAGAAGGGCAAGAAACACATCTCCGATGAGCTTGAGCTTAATCATCGGCTCGGGAATGGTCACTCCCGCAAGAAGACCGAGACCAATCCCCAGTAGTGTGAGGTTCTCAACGCTCAGAAGCTTTTTCATGGTTAGGTTGATCTTATAGCATATACTATTTGTGAATATGAGCTTTATAACGAGGGAGATAAAACCCTACTTTGAAAGGTCATTAAGTCCGCTGGTTTCTTACCTCTCCGACAAAAAGGTACATCCCAATTACATAACATTTGCGGGTCTTATCTTGATTCTTGCGGGGTCGGTTGCCCTTTATTACAGAATGACAGTTCCCGCCTTTGTTCTCCTTGCTGTGGGATCACTCCTTGACGCCGTTGACGGTGCGGTGGCAAGGAAGATGGGAATTGAGTCGGACTTCGGAGCCTTTCTTGACTCAACAGTTGACAGATTCTCGGATGCCCTTCCCTTTATGGCTACCGCACTGATTTACTCACAGGAAGGATACCCGGAAGGGGTAATTCTGAGCTTTACTTCAATGTTGGGTTCCTTTACGGTGAGCTACACGAGGGCAAGGGCGGAATCCGTCGGAATTTACGGTATCGGGGGCTTCTTTGAAAGAACCGAAAGGTGGATAGTTCTTCTGATAGGAATAATTGCAGACCTTATTCCTCTGGCACTTCTTATAATAACTTTGGGTGCTCTGGGAACTTCCCTCCAGAGGATCCTTGAGGTCCGCAGAGCACTTCGGAGGAGGTATCTATGAACATTTACGACATGATGAAGCAGTTTAAAAACATTCAGGAGAGTATGGAGGCAATAAAGGAGGAGCTGAGACAGAGAAAGGAGATACTTGAGAAGGACGGAGTAGAAGTGGTTCACAACGGTTTAGGAGAAGTGGTTGACATTTCAGTTTCTGACGACTCCTTAAGAGATGACTGGTCAAAGCTAAAGCCTCTTCTAATTGACCTGATCAACGAGGTACAGAGCAGGTCAAGGGACATTATGAAGGAGGAATTCTCCAGACGCTTCGGGGGTCTTCTTGGAGGAATGGGGCTTGGGTTATGAGGAAGTAGTGCCTCCATCAATCAGGGAAGCTCTTGAAAAGATAACAAAGATTCCCACCTACGGTGAGAGGGGAGCTGTAAGACTGCTCTATAACTTTTTTAAATTAGAGCCCGAGGAGAGGCTCGGCGTAGTTGACGCTCTTAGAGACGCGGGAGAGAAAATAAAACCCTGCGGTGAATGTTTTCTGCTAACCGAAGGTGAACTCTGCTCAATCTGTTCGGACAAAAGGAGAAGCAAAAGATTTATCTGCGTAGTTGAAGAATCACAGGATGCTTACGCAATAGAGAAGCTTGAAAGGTACAAGGGTGTTTATCATGTTCTCGGCGGGAGAATTGCCCCCCTTGAGGGAATATCACCTCAGGATTTAACGATCGATCGCCTCATTGACAGGGTGGGAAAGTACAGGGTGAGGGAGGTGATTATTGCAACCAACCCCAATGCGGAGGGTGAGGCAACCGCAAATTATCTTATAAGGCTAATGAAGGATAGATTCCCCTCCGTGAAGTGCTCGCGCATATCCTACGGTCTTCAGTTCGGCTCACTGCTTGAGTTTACGGACGAAGTTTCCCTTGAAAAGTCCTTTGAAAACAGAAAGTAAACCTCGTCATCCTTTGTGTACAAAACAGCCTGAGGAAGTTCTCCCACAAGGTAATTAACCCTCTCGGGTACGCCCCATCCTCTCCACACATGTCCCGAGCCTATAATGACAACGATTTTCTTGTCGGGATGGGCGGAGAGGATCCTGGCAATTCTGTAAGCCATACCGTTGTCCCATGCAAGCTGAACATCAAAGAACCTCTGCTCATCAACATTTTTGTGATCCTCCATCGCTTCCCTTAAAAATTCCTCGTACCTCTTGTGGGTGAGAATTATTCTGGGAGGCAGGTAACCGCTTTTGACATTTTCAATGCCCTTTTCCCTTACCTCTTTGAGTAGTTCGGACGGAATGTTGAGTGCGTAAAGGGGAATTTCCTTCTCCCGAGCAAGCCTCCAGAAAGGTGCATAAAGGCTCGGTTCAAAGCGCCACCTCTTCCTGTACTCGGTTTTTTCCAGAAATTCCTTCTCATCTATCTCTCCCGCAATATAATCGTCAAT
>JALSHX010000160.1 GCA_026982025.1 Aquificaceae bacterium
TGTGGTAATGAGCATGATTAGAAAAGAGGCAAAGAAGATAAGGGACATAAAGGTTTCCGTTGAAGTCCCATCAGTTGTGGGAGCGAGAGGAGGAAGGCAGGTGGACGTTCAGTATGTTGTAAGGGGGGATTCTCTTCAGGAATTGGGAAGGGTCGCCAATAAACTTAAGGCATTCCTTGAAGAGGCGGGAGGATACACCGATATTGACACCGATATAAGGATCAATCAGCCCGAGATAAAGATAACTATAGACAGGAACAGACTTGCGGACCTCGGAATTAGTGTAAGAGATGTGGGCGATACGCTTAACGCTCTGTTCGGGAAGTTGTGGATCGGCACATACGAGCTGGGTTCAGAGAGCTACGACATTCTTATTAAAGCCCGCGAGGACTTCCTTTTAACTTATGAAAACCTCAGGAAGGTCTTTTTGAGGTCGGCGGGCGGCGATCTGATTCCCCTTACCGCAGTTATTGACTACAAACTTGCTCCGGGATACACGGTAATAAACAGGTACAACAGGCAGTACTCCTTTATCCTTTTCGCAAACCTTGAAGGAAAGAGCCTCGGAACCGCGGTTGAGGAAATAGAAAACTTCCTCAGGAGCGTTCTCCCTCCGGGCTATACCTTTGAGCCTGCAGGGGCTACAAAGGAGTTTCAGAGGGCATTCAGAGGACTCGCCTTTGCTCTATTAATAGCGGTGATAGGTGTTTACATGGTTCTTGCATCCCTCTTTGAAAGCCTCGTTCATCCCTTCACCGTTATGCTTACCCTGCCTCTCGCGGTTTCGGGAGTCTTCGGTCTTCTGCTAATAACCGACAACAGTCTCAGCGTATCCTCCTACTTCGGGGTTATTCTTCTCGTCGGACTGGTTGCCAGAGATTCGGTTCTCTTTATTGAGAGGATAATTCAGCTACGCAAAGAAGGTGAGGACATTCGCTCATCCATCATGAAGGCGAGAAAGGAAAGGCTCAGGCCTATCCTGATGACCACCCTCACCATCATGTTTGCACTCCTTCCCGTAGCACTCGGTCTAACGGAGGGCTCTGAGCTCAGAAAACCCCTTGCTCTGGCGGTAATCGGAGGTCTGACCACCGCACTTCCACTAAGCCTATATGTAATACCTGTGGTTTATGAGATGATAGAAAATATCAAAAGGAGAATGCTCCGCTCACGCGTAACCGAACTCTCCCGATAGGTCCGCTCTGACCTTTATCCACTTAGGCATAAACTTTTGGGGATCCTTCATGGGAAAGTCAAACTCCTCAAAACCCTTATCACAACCGCAAAACCTTGAACCCACAGCACGAAAGTCAACGAAAACCTCAACACCGTCTATAACCGTCTTTATAAGAGCCCCGTCTTCAGGGGGGTCCTCAATTGTTGCTGAGAATCTTTTGGCAATTAGACAGCTGAACTTCAGGGTCGGCTTCAATACCAGTGCCTTTCCTTCCGATTTCACCCTCTCAAGAAGACCTCTATCAACACTTATGTCAGGTGTTCTCACTTCCTTAATATTATGTAAAATTTTCTTGCCATGAGATTAATTGCAGCAAACTGGAAGATGAACAAAACCCCCGGGGAGACAAAGGATTACATTAAAAAGTTTTTGCCCCTTGTGAGTGATTTGAGAGACAGGGAAATCCTTATATGCCCGCCGTTTACTTCCATTCCCGCCTCTGCCGAATTTCTGAAGGGAACCTCCATCAAGCTGGGTGCACAGAACTGCTATTTTGAAGACAGCGGAGCCTACACGGGAGAGATTTCCATACCAATGCTTCTGGAGCTCGGATGTGAATATGTCATTGTAGGGCACTCCGAAAGGAGGCACATATTCGGCGAAGACGACGAGCTCATTAATAAAAAGCTAATAGCCTGTATTGAGAAAGGTATAAGACCTATTCTCTGTGTAGGAGAGAGGCTTGAGGACAGAGAAGCGGGAATGACTGAAAAAGTTGTGGAAACCCAGCTCAGGATAGCCCTTTCAAGGCTTGAAAACCACACCGACAGCATTGATATAGCCTATGAACCGGTATGGGCAATCGGCACCGGTGTTCCGGCAACTCCAGAAGACGCTCAGAAGGTACACAGATTTATAAGGGAGATGCTAAAAAGCATCAACAGTAACTTTGAAAACAAAACCAGAATACTATACGGAGGTAGCGTCAAACCGGACAATGCGGGAGAATTCATGAAAAAGGAAGACATTGACGGATTGCTCGTTGGCGGAGCGAGTCTGGACCCAGAATCCTTTGCCCGTATAGTCAAATCCTTTTGAGGGGTTGTTCTTTTCTTTAGCAGGCTTAACTATTCTTTAAACGGCAGGGAGGGGTTCTCACTTTCTTTTCGGTTCAACCGGCATTATCAGGGAGGTTCCGTCCAGTCCCCGCCTTGCCCTGCATTGATGTCAAGTAGCCCTCCCCAAGGAAGACTGACATCGTTTATCATCAGCCTCCTTCCATCATAATTCTTGTAAAGCCACTCGGCTATCTTTTCAATGTCATCTTTGTACTAAGGAGCTATGTAATGGTCAAGCTCCCCGAAGGAAGGGTTGAACTGACCCGCTGGCCTGCTACCGTCGTGAGGATGACCGCCCGTACGGGAACGGGGTCCCTAAGGATTAAACGCGGAAACCTCTTGAGAGGTCTTTGAATCCTTTAAGGATGATCAGGATTACTACAAG
>JALSHX010000161.1 GCA_026982025.1 Aquificaceae bacterium
CCTGGTCCATCCCCTTCATTGGACCTTCGCTCCATTTCACCCTGAGATAATTTCTAGCCTTTAGCACAGAGAACGGGCTTTGTCCTGCCACCGCAACTCCCTTACCCGCCCTGAAAACATCTGTGACTCCCCTGATCCTTCTTGCCTCTTTTCCATCAAAAGAAATTACCTTTGAGCCGAAGCGGGGAGGCCTTTCAAGGACGGCGTAAACCTGCCCATCAAAGCTGTAATCAAAGGCAAACTTCGCCCTGCCGTTTACCTTATCGGTCACATCAATTCTGGGAACCGACCTTCCTATGTACCTCAGTTCACCATCCTCTTTCAGAGGAGGATCTGGAGGAACAGGAAGCTTCATGGCTTCTTCCACAAACTCAGAGTATGGAGCCTCCCTCTGCCGTCGCCTATCCCTAACATAGCCCAGCTCAAGCCTTATTCTGAATGTGGGAATCCCCCACCTCTTTGAAGCGGCTAGCCTTATCATCTCCCTCATGGCTGCTCCCGCAGACCTCATTATTTCTGCCATGTGCCTTATGCTCGTGCTTCCGCCCGTTAGCTGTATTCCCATGTAGGGATCGGTGTACTCGGGTCCTGCGGGAGAGGGAAGGACCCTTACCCTCTCCCACGGAAAATCAAGCTCATCAGCTACGAGCTGGGCAAAGCCCGTGTAAACTCCCTGTCCCATTTCTGACTTGTTTACGTAGATTGTGAGTGTATTCTCCTCCGAGAGGTGTACCCACAATTTAGGTGAGTGTCTTCTAAGATCGCCCCCCTTGAGGACCGAAAATCCTCCTTTTGAAAGGACAACTGCAAGGGTAAGACCTCCCATGGATAAAAATTCCCTTCTCGTTATCACCTCCTTCCTCCCATAAGTTTAGAGGCGAGGTTAACCGCCCTCTTTATGCGCTGGTACGTCCCGCACCTGCATAGATTCCCCGCAAAAGCCCTGAGAACATCCTCTTCCGTGGGAGAAGGGTTGTTATTGAGAAGGTGGTAAGCAGTCATTATCTGTCCGCTCTGACAGTACCCGCACTGGGGTACACCTACCTCAATCCATGCTCTTTTTACCGGGTGTTCCTCAGGGATCCCCTCAACGGTTAGAACCTCCTTCCCGCCCACCTCACCCACTGGCAGAATACAAGACCTTACCGCTATTCCTCCAACGAGTACCGTGCATGAACCACAAATGCCCTTGAGGCACCCAAACTTTGTTCCTGTAAGACCCATCTCTTCCCTGATAACCCACAGTAAAGGAGTTTGAGGATCCGCCTTTACCAGGTAATACCTCCCATTTACCTTTATTCTCATCCTTATACCGGGTAATGATAGGACTCACCGTTTAAGGTGCAAGGTCCTAATTTATAAGCGGGTATGGTCAGGCTTAAGAAGTCTCTCGGTCAGCACCTTCTGTTATCAAAGGGTGTTCTGCTGAGGATTGCCCAGTCTCTTGAAATAAAAGAGGGTGACAGGGTTATTGAAATAGGTGGGGGGACGGGAAACCTCACGAGGATTCTACTGACCTTTCCCCTGACCAAACTGACGGTTATTGAAAAAGACCCGAGAATGGTTCACATCCTTTCCACCATTGAAGACGAAAGGCTTGAAGTCATTGAGGGAGATGCCACCGAGGTTGACCTTTCCTATTTCGGCAACGGAATAAAGGTGACGGGAAACCTTCCCTACAATGTGGGTAGCCTGATCCTTGAGATGGTTGTGAGGGCCTACGAGAGGGTTGACAGAGCCGTGTTTACTCTCCAGAAGGAGGTTTGCGAGAGAGTTCTCTTCAGAAAGGAAAAATCCCGTCTGGGAGCCTTTGTCTCAACATACTTTGATGTCTCGTATGTCACGAGTGTTCCCGCCCGATTTTTCAAACCCCCTCCCAGGGTTAGTTCCGGCGTCCTTCTTCTCACAAAAAAACACGCCGAAGGCGTCCTTCCTCCCCCGCATAAATATTCTTCCTTTCTGCAAAAGCTTTTTTTACACAAGAGGAAGACGATCGGAAAGAAGTTTTCGGTAAGTGTACTTGAGGAAGCAGGAGTTGCTCCGAAAAAGAGAGCGGAAGAGCTTTCTCTTGAAGAAATCCTTAAGCTTTATAATGTCATTGAGGGGAAAGGATGAAGGATGTCTATTTCGTGGAAAGGGACCCTTACGCACCGGTTAGGCACCAGTACTCCGTCAACAGGGTGATTCACGAGGAAAAAAGCGAGTACCAGGAAATCCTCGTGCTTGAGTCTCCTCACTTCGGGAAACTACTGGTCCTTGACGGAGTGGTTCAGCTTGACGAGAAGTACGAGTTCATGTACCACGAGTTTCTCGCCCATGTTCCCCTGTGTGCTCACCCCAAACCTGAGGAGGTCCTAATTATCGGAGGAGGAGACGGAGGAACATTGAGGGAGGTGCTAAAGCACTCCTGCGTCAAAAGGGCCGTCCTTGTTGACATTGACAAAAGGGTCATTGAGGTTTCCAAAAAGTTTTTCCCATCACTTTCAAAGGGCTTTGATGACCCCCGTGCCATAGTTATAAACGAGGACGGCTTCAGGTTCGTGCAGGAGTGTGAGGGGGAGTTTGATGTGGTTATTGTTGACTCAACGGACCCCGTTGGCTTTGCCCATGTCCTCACCACGGAGGACTTTTACAGGTTCGTTTTCAGGGCTCTGAAAGAAGAGGGCATATTTGCGGG
>JALSHX010000162.1 GCA_026982025.1 Aquificaceae bacterium
ACATAACATCAACAAAGTGCCAGTATGCACTTGTTGTTCTGAAGATGGTCATCTTTTGAGGGGTAATCTTGCCAGCGAGGGTAAACAGAAGAACATAAGCCTGCATAATAATTCCCACAAGGACGTGAGATGTGTGAATTCCTGTCAGTGCATAAAATCCCGTTCCGTACATGTTGGCGCTGATCGTGAAGCCTTCGTGCCACAGGTGTTTCCACTCAAGTATGTGGAGAACCGCAAAAAGTATTCCCAAGAACATGGTTACAAGCACAAAGAGGGAAGCCTTCCCCCTCTCATCATGGTGCATTGCGTTCTCAGCCTTCCAGATGGTAAAGCTTGAAGCCCAGAGAATTAGGGTCAGAATGATCGGCATTTTGAGATTCATAGCTGATGGTATCCACTGGGAGACCCACTGTTCCGAGTGAATTGCCCTTGCCATCCAGAAGGCGGCAAACATGGTTCCGAAGATGATGATTTCCGAGATAATGAATAGGTAAATACCGATGTTTCCGTAACCTATGTCCTCGTGCTCTGTAAAAAACTCGTTTGCCCATCCAGCCATTCCGATGATGACGAGTACAGCCGATATTCCCCCGAGGATCAGTGCAAGTAGAGGGTTCTTCCAGGCAAAGTATGCAGTTATGGAGACGGGAACCAGAAGAATTGCAATTCCCACAGGAAGGGGCCAGATGCTTACCTCATGCTCCCCGTGGTGGTGAGCAACCTCATGAGCCATTTGGCAACCTCCTTCTTTTTGCTTGACAATCTATTTTACAAAAAGTTTTTTCAAATCCTTCTCAATTTCTGTGTATTCCCCGAGGCGAACCTTTATTATTCTGCCATCCCTATCAATTAAGAATGAGGTGGGTAGCCCGGAAACGTTAAACTTTGCGGTTAAATTCTGCTTATCCATGATGATAGGAAAGGTCAGCCCGAACTCCTTGACAAACTTTCTCACCTGTCCTTCCGAAGCGTCGGTGCTGACACCGATTATCTCAAAACCCCTGTCCGAATACTTTTTGTACACCCTCTGGAAAAGGGGCATCTCCGATCTGCACGGAGGGCACCACGTTGCCCAGAAGTTGAGGACAACCACCTTTCCCCTGAGCTTTGACAGGGTTATCTCATCCCCATTAAGGGTCTTTGCGGTAAAGTCCGGTGCTTCGGTTCCCTTGGCAAATCCCGGAGTTGAGTTCTGAGTTCCCGTGAAAATGCTCATGTAAAGAAATAAAGCAAGAAGAAGTATTCCCAATCCGTAGGCTATGTTTCTGCTCATACCTTCTTAAGCTCCTCGGGCAGTTCCCTCGGCTCCGGACCGATGTACTCCGTCTCCTCCTCCTCATTGAGCCTTTTGGAAAAGGGTCTCTCTTTCGTCAGCTCCTCGTAAACGTGAGCCACGAGACCGGGAACCCTTCCGATTATGAAGAATCCTTTACCAAGCCTCCAGTCAAAGCCCATCTCCGATGCAACCGCAGCAATAGCCCCGTCAACATTCAGAACAATCCTCTTGCCCTTCTGCCTGAAAATTTCCTCCTCAACGGCAAGGGCAAACTCACAGTGCTTTCCGAAAAACCCGTAGTGCCTTGCAAGGTCCATCAGTCTTTTTGTTCTGGGATCAAACTCTTTGTAGTATCTATGACCGAATCCGGGAATGGGTCTTTTAACCGACAGGTAACCGGAAACTATTTCACCAACACTTTTATCGCTTGAAACTCCCTCTTGAATAAACTTCATCGCATCCTCAAGAGCTCCCCCGTGTGCGGATCCGAAAGCCATAACACCCGCAGCAACTCCCACATTGAGGGAGTTTCCTCCGCTTGCCACCGACCTTGCGGCGATTACCGAAGGAGGAGCTATTCCGTGATCAATGACGGAGACGAACATAGCCTCCATCATCTTTGACTCCGCCTCTGTTGGAAGCTCACCCTTGAGAATCAAAAAAATTGCCTGAGCAAAGGTCAGGTTCCCCACAAGGTCAAGAAGCCTGTAGCCCCTTATGTAGGTTTCGTGGTCAAGATGCCTCGTTATTGCCGTTTTCCACTTTTTCTCAGCCATGATCAAAACACCCCTGAAATTGTCAGCAAATTATTATAAATTTAAATTCACTATGAAACTGGCATTAAGTTTAATGCTTGCCATTCCGTTACTTATCTTCTCTCTCCCCAATGTTGAGGTACCCTTTGTCAAACCATCGTTCCTTGACCTCAAGGGCGACCTTGAGGAGGCAAAGCAGGAGGGAAAGTACCTGTTTTTGATGTTCCATCAGGAGGGTTGCCCCTTTTGCGACAAGATGTACAGGGTCACCTTTCAGGATCCCGAGGTAAAGGAATATTACACCAAGCACTTTTACATGGTTCTCGTTGACATTAAGGGTGCCAATCCCGTTATTGACTTCAGCGGAAAGGAGACAACGGAAAAGAAGTTTTCCCACAGCCACAGGGTTAGGGCAACTCCCACCTTCCTCTTCGTGGACCACGATGGCAAAAAAATAATCAAGATGGTGGGATACATTCCGCCTAAAGACTGGCTTCTCATAGGCAGGTACATAGTTGAGGGCCACTACAAGAAAGTTAGTCTTTATAAGTTCATCAGACAGCACAGAAAAAAGAACAGATAAGATGGGGGCACTCCTCCTCGTATTCCTTATGATTTCCTTGGGAAAGGCTCAGGAA
>JALSHX010000163.1 GCA_026982025.1 Aquificaceae bacterium
TCAAAGACCTTGCGGACAAGAAAAAGGAGGTGTACGACGAGGACATTGAAGCCCTCATATATCAGGAGTTTATGAAAATTGAGGATCACGAACCCGTGAAGGTAATCCACTTTCAGGTTCAGAGCGGAGAAAACCTTATGCCCACCGCTACCGTAAAGGTCTCCTTTTACGATGAGGAAAAAACCGCAACCGCAACGGGAAACGGTCCGGTGGATGCAACGGTCAAAGCAATCCAAAAGGCTCTTGGAATTGAACCGATCCTTCAGGACTACTCAATCAAAGCCCTTACTCCCAACACCGATGCACAGGCTGAAGCGAGGGTCATCCTTGAATACGAAGGAGTGAGAGCCTCCGGCAGGGGAGTTGATGTTGATATAATTAAGGCGAGCGTTAAGGCTTTCGTGGATGCGCTGAACAGGGCAATTATGAGGAAAAAGTACATCCTTCAGAGAAAAGAAGTCAGGCAGGAAGGAACGGTTTAAAATAATTTCAGGGAGGTAAGGCATGAAGAAAGCAATTTTAGGTCTGACCATTCTATCCGCATTTCTCTACTCGTGCCAGACGACTCAGGCTAAGGGCGGATGCCCTAAAGAGGATGTGATTAAAACGAATCTTAGCAAGATGATCAACAGGGACTTCACCATTGCAAGCGCCAAACCAATGGAAGAGATGAAAGAATTCTGCGAGGTGGTTGTAAAGATAGGACTTAAACCAGTCGTGGTCTATACAAACAGCGAAGGTAAAAATGTTATCGTGGGAAACGCCTTCAATCTGGAAACCAGACAGAATCTAACCCAGAGAACCCTTGAGCAGTTCATGACCGTTTCCGAGGACACCCTAAAAAAACTTGAGGAGCACGTTAATATGGTTGAAGGAAAGGGAGAGAAGTTCGTTTACTACATATCCGACCCGGACTGTCCCTTCTGCCAGAGGTTTTCTCCCATGCTGAAGGATTGGGCAAAGAAAAACAATGTCCAGATAAAGGTTATCCTCTACCCCCTGCCAATTCACCCGCAGGCTAAACCCAAGTCAATAGCAATGATCTGTGACGGCAAAGGATACGACGACATACACGCAAAGGTGAGCACCAAAAATCAGTGCGAGAAGGGTAAGAAGGCGATAGAAAAAAATCTCAAGTTCCTTCAGGAAATCGGTGTGAGCGGAACACCAACCATTATCGGAATGAACGGTAAGTATATCGTGGGTCTCCCCAGAACTCCGGAGGAGCTGAACACTCTCGTCCAGTAACTACCTACCCTTTAGAATAAGCTTAAGAGGAGAGTGCCTCAGACCGAGGTGCTCCCTCAATTTCCTTGTAAAAAATCTTTTGTAAGAATCCTTCCAGGCTTCAGGATAATTTGTAATAACTACCACGGTGGGAGGTGAGGTGCCCTCCTGAAATGCGTAGTAAACCTTAACCTCCTTCCTGCCTTTTTTCAAAGGTCTCTCGGAGAGAACCTTGAGGACCGACCTCATCACATAGGAGGTGGAGTGATTCTTGGTGAAGTCTTTATAACATAGCAGGGAAGCCTCAAGAATACCCTCAACCCCCGCCCCTTCCGTTGCTACGGTAAAGACTACGGGAGCAAAGTCAAGAAAGTTGAGCTCCTTTCTGATAATGCTTTCCCATTGAGATTCGGTCAGATCCGAGAGGTCCATTTTATTAACGACCAGAACACAAGCCCTGTGTCTCCTCTCAATCAAACCTGCAAGTCTCTTATCCTGTCTGGACACTCCCTCCTCTGCGGAAATGACGAGGCAAACCACATGAGCCCTCTCAATTGCCTTTAAAGCCCTCCCTACTGAGAAAAATTCAACTCCTTTGCTTACCCGTGAGGGCTTTCTTATCCCCGCGGTGTCAATTAAGACCATTTTGACACTGTTCCACTCAAAGGGAATATCAACGGAATCTCTCGTTGTTCCTGCCTGCGGTGAGACTATAACCCTATCAATTCCGAGAATAGCGTTTATAAGGGAAGATTTGCCGGAGTTGGGCTTCCCCGCAAAGGTTATTCTTATAGCTCCATCATGGCTTTCACCTTCCCCTTCAGGGATTAGTTCTATTACCCGATCAAGGAGTTCAGCTACTCCTGTCCCGTGAAGGGAAGAAACGGGAAATACCTCATCAAAGCCTAACTTGAAGAATTCAGGCACCCATTTTTCATCCCTCATGGAGTCAACCTTATTTACAACCAGTAAAGTCTTATCCCTCCACCTTTGAAGAAAACGCCCGATCTCTTCATCCTCGGGCAGGATCCCTGACTTTGCGTCAAGAACAAAGAGTATCAGGTCAGACCTGACCGCTTCATACTGGACCCGCTTTTTTATTTCTTTTTCTATAAGTTCTTTTGCGTCGGTTAAAAGACCCCCCGAATCAATCAGTGTAAAAGACTTTCCCTTCCACGATACTTTTTCCTCAATGAGGTCCCTCGTAACACCGGGAGTATCCTCGGTAATTGCCTTTCTCCTTCCCGTTATCCTGTTAAAGAGGGTTGATTTTCCTACATTGGGACGACCAATTATAAGAACCCTTGCGCTCACTCCAGCTCGCCGACCTTGTAGGCTTTTATAAGCCTCCTCTGTTCATCCATTATAAACCTGTCTATAACCCTCTCCTCCTGCCTTGATATTTTCAAGAATCTAATCC
>JALSHX010000164.1 GCA_026982025.1 Aquificaceae bacterium
GCTTCTCCGAGAACCTTCTAAAGGAGCTCGGTATCAGAAAGTAAAATTTCTTGACAACGATCCGTCTAATAAGTAGAAATTATGGGGGTAAAAGATTTAGAAAAGTTTCTGCCTGTTGTTCTGATCAACAAAAACTATGTGATTACATCTCTCAACGAGACGGGAAAGATGATGCTGGGTGATGTGGTGGGTAAAAAGTGCTTTCAGGTCCTTTACAACCTTGACAAACCCTGCCAGGAGTACGATATCAAGTGCCCCCTGGTATCGGGTGAAGAGAACATAGATACGGTTACCCTTGACTTTGAAATATACCTTCGCGCCTACGGAAGGCTTCCCGTCGGAGGCATCTTCTGGGAGTCAATGATAAACATGACAAATGTAAACATTCTGAGGTCCGGTGTGTTTGACAGACTCACGGACCTGTACAGCAGAAGCTTTCTGACCGGGGTCCTTGAGAAGTTTCTCTTTATGTGGCAGAGGTACAGGGATGTTTTTTCGGTGGTCATGACCGATGTTGACGGTCTCAAAAGAATTAATCAGGAGTTCGGCCACCTTTCGGGGGACGAAGCCCTAAAGAAGATCGGTCAGTGCGTCAAGCTCTACCTGAGGAAATCGGACTTCGCCATTAGATACGGAGGCGATGAGTTCCTCGTTTTGCTACCGAAGACGAGGCTTGACAAGACTGTTTTCGTTGCCCAGAGAATTCACGAATGTGTTAAGTCGGTGCCTTTCGTTTCAAAATTATCCGTAACAATAGGTGTAACCGAAGTGAGGGAAGAGGATAAAAAACCCGAAGACATTATTAAAAGAGCCGATCAGGCTCTTTCATTTGCAAAAGAGAAAATCAGGGGCGGTATAGCCGTTGCCCGAACGGGAGAGGATTTCTACACTGTGGATTAAAATAATCCTTCATGATTGATATACGACTCATTAGAAAAGACCCCGAAAGGGTGAAGACCATCCTTGCTTTAAGGGACAAGGAACTCCCATCTCTCATTGACTCAATCCTTGAGATTGACTGCAGGCGAAGGGAAATTCAGGCAAGGGTTGAAAGTATCAGGTCCGCGAGAAACTCTTTGAGCAGGGAGGTGGGAAAGCTAAAGAGAGAGGGGAAAGACACATCGGAAATTGAGAAAAAGGTGAGGGAATTAAAGGAGGAGATTGAAGCTCTTGAGAAGGAAATGGATTCCCTCGGGGATGACCAGCTGTCCATGATGATGAGGATTCCCAATCTTCCCCACGAAAGCGTGCCACGCGGGGAGGATGAGAACGAAAATGTTGAGGTAAGAAGGTGGGGTGAGCCCAGAAGGCTTAACTTTGAACCCAGACCCCATTACGAACTTGGGGAGAGGCTCGGCATACTTGACTTTGAGAGGGGTGCACGGCTCGGCGGTTCACGCTTCACCGTTGTCAAGGGAGACGGAGCTCTCCTTGAGAGGGCACTCATTAATTTCATGCTTGACCGCCACAGAGAAAAAGGCTATATTGAGGTGCTACCTCCTCACCTCGTCAGGTCCGAAATTCTTGAGGGAACGGGTCAGCTCCCTAAATTTGAGGAGGACCTTTACAGGTGTGAGAGGGACGGACTTTATCTGATCCCAACCGCGGAAGTTCCTCTTACAAATCTTTTCAGAGGTGAAATCCTGAAGGAAGAGGACCTTCCCATTTACCTGACCTCATACACACCCTGCTACAGGAGGGAAGCGGGATCCCACGGAAAGGACATCAGGGGAATAATACGCCAGCATCAGTTTAATAAGGTTGAACTTGTAAAAATAGTTCACCCCGAAAAATCATACGAGGAGCTTGAAAGCCTCGTGAGGGACGCGGAGGAGATTCTTCAGCTACTGGAATTACCCTACAGGGTGGTTGAGCTCTGCACGGGAGATTTGGGTTTTTCAGCATCAAAAACCTACGACATTGAGGTGTGGTTTCCCTCTCAGGGAAGGTACAGGGAAGTATCCTCCTGTTCCAACTGCGAGGATTTTCAGGCAAGAAGGATGAAGACAAGATTCAAGGACCGGGAAGGAAGAAACAGGCTCGTTCACACCTTAAACGGCTCCGGACTTGCGGTGGGAAGGACCCTCGCGGCGATTCTTGAGAATTACCAGAGGGAGGACGGAACCGTTGAGATTCCTAAGGCACTTAGGGACTACATGGGGGGCAAATCCCTCATCTCCTGAACTCCATCCAGAGCTTTTCTCCCACGTAAACCTCAATCTTTTTTACTCTTTCCGCCACATCTCTTTTAAGTAGAACCCTATCTTCCGTAATAATCTGAGCACAGTGCCCTTGCCCGCTGCCCTTGAGAAGGACCTTCATAACCTCGCCCCTTATCACCACTCCTCCGATCTTATGGCATGGACTCGGCTTTTTGAAACCTACGGGGGTAAACTGGGTTTTGTTATCCGGTGAGGCGAGGCACGAGCTTAAAAGGAGAATCGGAAGTAAAAAACGCATGGAAGTTATTTTAAACCCCCGGCACCGACCTACTTTCCCGTGCCGCGGTCCGGCACAGTATCATCGGCGCTGGAGGGCTTAACTGCCGGGTTCGGAATGGAACCGGGTGTTTCCCCTCCGCTATGGGCACCGG
>JALSHX010000165.1 GCA_026982025.1 Aquificaceae bacterium
CGGTGATCTGGGAGCATCCCTCGGTCAGGACTACTTCTTCGTGAAAGACTTTGATTCCCACATTCAGTTTATGGAGGGTTTTCACAGAAGGTATATGGCAAGCGGAAAAATCATGAAGCTTTGGGTCAACATGGTAAGGAACCTTGACATAGAGACCATAGCACCCCAGCACGGAGCAGTCTTTCAGGGAAAAGAGATGGTGCAAAAATTCCTTAACTGGATAGAAAACCTAACCTGCGGAGTTGACCTCTTAGATGAGAGAAACTATACTTTACCCCAATGAAATCCAAAATCCTTTACCTCGTTATAATCACAATTTTTATGGTTCTGGCATGTTCTTCCCAAAAGAAGTTTAACGGAACCATCTACGACAAACCCGCAAAAGACTTCTGCCTGACCGGATGGGAAGAAGGAAAGGAAAGGAAGGTTTGCCTCAAAGACTTTAAGGGAAAGGTTGTTCTCATGTTCTTTGGATACACCCACTGTCCAGACGTTTGCCCGACAGCTCTCGGAGTCCTTGCAAAAACCGTCGGCAAACTTGAAAAAGAAAGAGACAGGGTAGTGGTTCTTTTTGTCAGCGTTGATCCCGAGAGGGACTCTCCCGAGCTTTCTCAAAAGTATTTATCCCACTTCGGTCAAAACTTTATCGGAGTCACGGGTTCAAAGGAAGATCTTGACCGAATAACGAAGGATTACATGGCTTTTTACAGAAAGGTTAAGGGAAACTCAAAGTCCGGATACCTCGTTGATCACACAGCATATATTTACCTTATTGACCCCGAAGGAACGCTGAAACTCATATACTCAAGTTCAAAACAAAAGCCTGATCTGATAGCTGATGACATTAAAAGGATTCTTTAAAGGAGGAAGTTGTGAAAAAAGTCGCTTTAATGATCCTAATCTGTTCTGTTATGGCCTTTTCCCAGCCGAAGATAATTGTTAAAGACCCGTGGGTAAGGGAAGTTCCCCCTGTCTCAAAAATGAGTGCAGGATTTTTGACGATCATCAACACGGGAACCGTAGCGGATAGGCTATTAGGTGTCTCATGTGATGCGTCCGAAAGTGCAGAAATCCATTCAATGACTCAAGATAATGGGATTATGAGAATGAGAAAAGTTGATTCCTTAAAAATTGAACCCGGGAAAAAAGTTGAGTTGCGCCCCGGTGGATTACACATTATGCTTATCAACCTTAAAAGACCTCTAAAAGAGGGAGATAAGGTCAAAATAACACTTACATTTGAGAAGAGCGGAGCAATAACCGTTAAAGCTACCGTAAGGTCAATGAAGTAATGAAGCTGATTCCCCTTGTGCTTTCGGTCCTGCTGTTTTCCTGCACTGGAGGAGACTTTTATGACATTAATTTGGTAAACCTGAGGGGTGAAACGGTTTCAATGGAGGTTTTCAGGAAAAAGAACATTATCATCTACCTCTGGACGGGAACTTGCACTGGGCACACTCGGGATCTCAAAAAGCTTTCAAAACTCGCCGAGGGAAAAAACCTGAAGGGTAAGGTTATTTCGGTAGCACTACTCATGACTCCCGAAGATGTTATTGATATCCACAATAAAAACGGCATAAGGAAAAATTTTCCCATTTATGCGGACCCGGAGGGTAAAACGGCTGAGAAATTTAAAATTATCTTCCTGCCCGCAACTATATTGATTTCACCTCGGGGCAAGGTTTTAGAAAATCATCCCGGTTTATCGCCAAAATTACTCTCTTTTGTACTTACCCATAACTGATCCCTCTCCGAGAATGTGTCCCCTCATTCTTTCCTCAACCTGCCTTCTCGTCGCCTTTGGCGTAAGTCCGAGGCTTTCAACATCAAGGGCATAGACCCTGAAGTAATACCTGTGAAATCCGTGACCCTTGGGAGGACACGGTCCCCCGTATCCGACATATCCGAAGTCATTAACCCCCTGCTTTGCACTTTCCACGGAGTCAGCCTTAGGAACACCCTCACCAAGCTCGTTGACGCCCGCGGGAATGTCGTAGATGATCCAGTGGGTAAAGGTGCCTATTGGCGCGTCCGGGTCATCCATGATCAATACAAAACTTCTCGTGCCCTCGGGAACGGATTTCCAGAGGAGGGGAGGTGAAATATCAAGACCATCGCAGGTATATCGCTTAGGTATTGGCTGACCTTCCTGAAAAGCGGGGCTTACAACCACCATCGCTTCCCCTCCTCTTTGACTCAGTTCCGCCCTTTAAAATTATCTTCTCTTTTATATTTTACCTTTAAGTTGCCATGAAGTATGTGGAAACGGACATAACGGAAAGGCTTGACGCACTCCCGTGGACCGGACGACACACCATGTTTCTCGTAGCCCTCGGAATTACATGGATTCTTGATGCCTTTGAAGTTGTTATCGTTGGAAATGTCCTTAAAATTATGAGCCAGAGCCTAAACCTATCAACCCTTCAGGCATCACTGATGGTGAGCGGATTTCTGATAGGTGCCATTTTCGGCTCGTTCCTCTTCGGCTACCTCGCCGACAGGTTCGGTAGGAAAAAGGTATTCATCATAACCCTTTTAATGTACTCTCTTGGAACATTTCTCACGGGCTTTTCTTGGGACTTTTACTCC
>JALSHX010000166.1 GCA_026982025.1 Aquificaceae bacterium
TGGTTTCTGGTAACGTACTGCCCCCACTTTATCTCCTGATCCGTCGCATACTTGAAGTATTCCCTTATCCAGCTTTCGGTTTGAGGATCAAAGAGCTCGGGCTGTTCTTTTTTCAGGGTCAGGATGATGTTTCTGAAAAGGGTCACGTGGGTGAGCTCGTCCCTGTTGATGTACTTTATCTGCTGAACCGTATTGGTCATTTTGCCCTGCCTTCCGAGGGTGTAGAAGAAGGCAAAGCCCGAGTAAAAGTAAAGTGCTTCAAGGATGTAGTTTCCGATGACCGCCTTGAGGAAGTTCTCCTCGGTGGGGTTTTTGATAAAGTCGTTGTAAATTTCTGCAACGACCCTGTTCCTTTCAAGGAGTTTCTCGTCTTCCCTCCAGTAGTTGTATATCTCGTCCGCTTTCATGGGGTCAACGACCGACTCAAGGATAAACTGGTATGAGTAAGCGTGAACCGACTCCTGAAACTCCTGAGCGGTTACCGCCATTTCAATCTCGGGAGCGGTGAACATTCTGGCAAAGTCCTTGAGCATGTCAACCTGAAAGGAGTCAAGGGCAATGAGAAACGACAGCACCAGCTCGTAGGCTCTCTTTTCGTACTCGGAGAGCACCATCTCGTACTGTTTCCTATCCTCCATCATGGGGATCTCTTCCGGAATCCAGAAGTTGGAAAAGCCCATGTTCTTGTAAAGGTCAAATGCCCACCCGTACTTTATCTCGTTGAGTTCAATGATGTTGGTGGGATTTCCCTTTATTACCCTCCTTTTGGCACTCTCCCTGTCTCCTTCGGGGTTGAAGATGAGCTTTCTTTCCAAAACACCGCTCCCGGCTTTTTCCATAACACCCTCCTTCCTTTTAATCTTAACTCACTAACGGAAAAGGGCAAACACTTCACACTGCACAGCTCTCACACTCCTCAATGTCCGTGGCGGACCTGCTTCTCAGGTAGTAAACGGTTTTTAGCCCCAGCTCCCATGCAAGGGTGTAAATCCTTGAAAGGGTGGGACCGTCAATACTGTTGGGGTCCGCAAATAGATTCAGGCTCTGCGCCTGATCTATCCACTTCTGTCTCACCGCCGCGGGTCTTATTATCCACTCCTGATCTATCTGATAGGCGCTCTTGTAGTGCCAGAAGAACCTGTCTATTTCGGGCGGAACCTGAGGAAGAATTCCGCTCATGTTCTCCTCTTTGTAGTACTTGGCAAATATAGGATCTATGGAAGGAGTTGCTCCCAGAATCAGCGACGTTGATCCCGTGGGCATGAGGGCTATGAGGTACGCGTTTCTCATTCCTCCTTCCCTGACCTGCTCCGCGAGTTCTCTCCACGGCAGGTTGTTCCCGTTTTTCTCCGAATCCCTTTCTATGTCCTCTATCTTCCTCCCGAAGAAAATGCCCCTGCTCCAGTCAGAGCCCTCAAAGAGGGGATAGGCTCCCCTCTCCCTCGCAAGGTCGGCCGAACCCTTTACCGCGTAAAAAGCCAGCATCTCAAAAAGCCTGTCCGCAAACTCAAGGTGCTCATCCGACTCCCACCTTATCCCGTTTTTCACGAGGCAGTAGTGGTAGTTTGAAACTCCTATACCTATTGCCCTGTACCTTCTGTTGGTGTACTCCGCTTCCGGAATTGCGTAGAAGTTCATCTCAATCACGTTGTCAAGGAGTCTCACGAGCTTGGGAACGACCCTTTCCATCATCTCTCTCGTGTGGACCTTTCCGAGATTAACAGACCCGAGGTTGCACACCACCACGTCCCCCGACCTTTTCCTCGTCCTTATCTCCCCCGTTTCCCTGTCAAGCTCCCTCGCGATGTGCTTTGAGGGACTCATGTTCTGGGCGATCTCGTGGCACAGGTTGCTTGAGTAGATCATTCCCGCGTGCTTGTTGGGGTTTATCCTGTTGGCCGTATCCCTGAAGAATATGTACGGCTCGCCCGTTTCAAAGCAAACGGTCAGAAGCCTCTTCCAGAGTTCAAAGGCATCAACCTCCTTCCTTGCCTCGGGAGGAAGGAAAGGGTCCCTCTCAAGCCTGAGGTACTCCTCCTCAAACTCATCCCCCCAGAGGTCTTCAAGGTTTCTTCCCTCCTTAACGTTCTTCGTGTAGTACGGGTCAAAGAGGGTCCACTTTTCCCTCTTTTTTACCCTCTTCATGAAGAGGTCGGGAATGGAAACCGCCGGGTGTATGTCGTGAGCTTTCTTCCTCTCGTCTCCCGCGTTGGTCTTTACCTCTAAAAAGTCAAGGATGTCCTTGTGCCAGATGTCAAGGGTAATGGATGCGGAGCCCTTCCTCATACCCAGCTGGTCCACGTAAGTCATAACGTCGTTGAGAACCTTTACAACGGGAATCACTCCCGAGCTTGCTCCTTTGAACTTCCTGATGGGGGCACCGCTTGCTCTTAGCTTTCCCAGATATATTCCCAGACCCCCCGCGTGCTTGGAGATCTGAGCCGCCTTCTGAACGTTGTCAAAAATGTCATAAAGGTCGTCGTCCACCGTGAGGATAAAGCACGAGGATAGCTGGGTAAAGGGTCTTCTTGCATTCATGAGGGTGGGCGTTGCCACCGTCACCAGATGTTCGGAGAGCAGGTCGTAAAA
>JALSHX010000167.1 GCA_026982025.1 Aquificaceae bacterium
TAAAAGGACGAATGCAAGAAATAAAACCGCCTGAATAAACAGTGTGATGTTAGGGACAACTCCTATGTCCATCGGGATCCTCCGGGAAAAAAATTATATAATGCATTACAGCTTTAAGGGGGATCAAATGAAGGCATCGGTATTATTTTTGCACATATTCTTTGCAATGGTGTGGATAGGAGGTATGGTCTTCAACCTTCTCTTTCTCCACCCTGCGGTCAAGAGCATTAAAAACGAGGATCAAAGAAAAGAGCTCGCAGGCAAGGTATTAAAGAGGTTCTTTCTGGGGGTGTGGCTCTCAATCGCAGTCATTTTCTTGAGCGGAATGTGGATGTGGCATTCATTCAGACCGGATCTCACCCAGAATCCCCTCTTTCACATAAAGCTCTTTCTATTCACCATTATGCTGATAAACTTCATCTACATTTACTTCTACCTGTTCAGAAAATCCCTCTACAAACATATTCCCAATTTTGTCTGGATAAACCTGATCTTGGGTATAACGATTACCGCCATAATTACCTACATCAGATTCGGATCGGGATGAAGCCTCTGAATTCCCGGCGGGGGCGCGATCACCGCTTCAATAATTGAGTCCTCAAGGGCAGTAAATCCGTGTAACTCTTGAGGTTCAAGGCAAACTGTGGCTCCCCTTTCAACAACGAGCTCTTCATCCCCGATTGTCATCTTCACTTGCCCGCTTAGGAGGGTTACAAAAACACTTGAAGGGGAACGATGGGGTCGTATCTCCTGTCCCTTTTTCAGATAGAATCTCACAACCCTTGCGTTTTGATCTTCATAAACCCTTTCAACGAAGGGCTTTTCACCTCTGAATAACCTCTCAAGCGGTTTGATCTTCGTCATTTTTTCCTCCTATTGAATACATTAAAGCGGGCAAGAAAGTAGCCCTCATCCAGACAAAAAGGATCGCCATGACAAGCAGGAATGCAAAGATTTTTAAGTTTAGGGCATTCAAAAGGAGGTAAAGAAGTATCCCGGGAGGCGCTGTCCTTGATAGAAATTCAGCCTTCCCTTCGTCAACATAGTCGGATACCGTTCCTTTCTTCCTCGACTGCCAAATAATTCTCGGAAGAAGGTGGGTAGTCCCTCCCATTATGGTTAAAAGACCTGTACCAAAAACCAACAGATCAATGTGAACATCTACCACCGCAGGAATGACAGCGGGAAAAGCAGACATGAGACTCCCCGTAAGAATTCCGGGCAGGAGAAATGCAAGACCCCACAGAAACATTTTCAAAACCGGAGTCATGGTTACGGGAGACCTTCTTCTTCTGATAAGGGAAAACATAACTTTCACAAAATACAGTGCCGTTACAATTTCCAGTACTGATGAGATTAGGATCAGCCCGTAGTTCAGTGTTAGAAATCCGGCTATTAAGGGGGGCGTTGATAGTAGCTTCATAAAAAAGATCCTTTGAGCCTCCCTTATGCTCACCGATTCCATTAAAAGCATGGGAATCCATGCAAGCTCCACGCCGTAAATGGCACTTAGCATTGATCCCACGGTTAGACAATGAACCCATCCCTGAAGTGTAAAAAGTCCGGACAGGTAGTTTACGAAAAGCACCAGCGAGGAAAATGTTAGAAACACCGCAGAAAGGACGAGAAACCGCACGGTGGGAGGAGAGAGATTCTTAAGGGTGGCGGTAATCTGAATTAAGAAGATGATGTGAGACAGGAGCAACAGCGAGCTCCCTACCACCGGAATGCCCAAAGCAAAGAAAAGAAAGGAAAGGAGGGCGAGGAGAAAGGAGGCGAAGGCAAGAGGGTAGGCTTTCAGCCTTCTTCCCTGAGAATTGGGGATTATTTGATACATGGCTCCGGTGAGTGTCATCCCCAAGAATCC
Organism: Aquificaceae bacterium; assembly: GCA_026982025.1. Classification (GTDB taxonomy): domain Bacteria; phylum Aquificota; class Aquificia; order Aquificales; family Aquificaceae; genus Hydrogenivirga. The sequence continues at coordinate 1,868 of JALSHX010000167.1, forward strand.
CGATACAAGAAAAGGGAGATAATCAAAAAGAGAATAGCCTATCACCCTTAGGATCAGTGAGGTTAATAAACAGCCCAGAGCGAGGAGAAAAAAGAGGGGCGTCACCTTTGAAACGAAGTACACTTCATCCTACGAAAGTAATCATTCATTTACTATAAGAACCCGGATAGTTAAGTCAAGGGCTGTAAATAATTGTTTATTTGATGTATATTTAAATTTATGGAGAAAGAGGTCGCAGACCTCGGAAGCTCGTGGGAGTATCAGGGTTGTGTAATTCCCAAGGACCTTTATTACGATGTGGAGAATCAGGTCTGGCTCAGGGTTAATGAGGACGGAACAATAACAATGGGTCTTACGGATGTTGGTCAGACCCGTGCGGGAAGGCTACTCCACGCCCGGATAAAACCCGTCGGAACCAAGGTCAGGAAAGGAAAGCCCGTTGCCACCCTTGAAAGCGGAAAGTGGGCGGGTCCCGTTCCCGCTCTCGTAGAAGGTGAGGTTCTGGAGATAAACAGTAGAGTTTCCGAGGATCCTAACTTCATTAACATTGACCCATACGGCGATGCCTGGATTGTAAAGATAAAGCCTGTTGACCTTGAGAGGGACATAAAGGACCTCATAAAAGGTGACGACGCCCTCAAGCTCATGAAAGACCACATTGATGAGTGGGATATTGTTTGTATGAGGTGCATTTGAGATGGGATCCCAAAAGCACGT
>JALSHX010000168.1 GCA_026982025.1 Aquificaceae bacterium
AAACTCATGTAAAATTTATAACCATGTTTGACAAGGAGCTGGCTGAGAAGCTTGATAATCACATAAATTACTTTCCGAGAAAAGAACAGGCTGTGCTCCTGTGCCTTCACGAAATTCAGGACCATTACGGATACATTCCTTCGGAAACACTTAAACCTCTTGCGGAAAGGCTCGGTATGCCCATGAATCAGGTGGAACAGGTGGTTGCATTCTACGATATGTTTGACAGGGAGGACAGGGTAAAGTACAGAATAAGGGTTTGTGAAAGTATAGTGTGTCATTATCTTGGTAAGAAGAAGCTCCTTGACGCCCTGGAAAAAATACTGAAAATAAAACCCGGCGAGACTACACCCGACGGAAAGTTCAAGATAGTCCCAGTTCAGTGCCTCGGTGCTTGTAGCTGTGCTCCCGTATTTATGATCAACGAGGATGAATACGTATTTGAAAGTGAGGAGAAGCTAAATGAAATCCTATCCCGCTATTCCTGAAATTTACGCTGAGACTACCCTCAACATGCTCCTCAAGAGGGCAAAAAAACCGAGGGTTCACTCTATTGATGAGTACCTGAAAGACGGAGGCTACAAGGCTCTTGAAAAAGCTCTGTCTATGGATCCCGGGGAGATAATAGACTGGGTGGATAAAAGCACCCTCAGAGGCAGGGGCGGAGCTGGATTCCCCACCGGCAGGAAGTGGAAGTTTGCAGTACAGAATCCGGCTCCAAGATACTTTATCTGCAATGCGGACGAATCGGAGCCGGGAACATTTAAAGACAGGGTTCTGATTGAGCGGGATCCTCACCTCCTTATTGAGGGCATGATCATTTCCTCCTATGCAATAGGAGCAAGCGAGGCTTTTATTTACATAAGGGGTGAGTACACGGCGGGCTACTACATTCTAAAAGACGCTATTGAGGAGGCAAAGAAAAAGGGCTTTTTGGGCAAAAACATACTCGGCTCGGGATACGACCTTGAGATATATGTGGCGAGAGGAGCGGGAGCTTACATTTGCGGTGAGGAAACTGCATTAATTGAGTCCCTTGAGGGTAAGAGGGGGCACCCCCGGCTTAAACCGCCCTTCCCCGTTCAGGTAGGTCTTTTTGGAAAACCGACGGTGGTTAACAACGTAGAAACCATCTGCAACGTCCCTTTCATTATAAGCATGGGCTGGGAGGAATACAGGTACATAGGTCCCAGTGATTATGCGGGACCCAAGCTCTTTCCTGTCAGCGGTTTCGTTAAAAAACCGGGAGTTTACGAGCTACCTATGAATACGACCCTGAGGGAGGTCATCTTTAAGTACGCGGGAGGTACGCTGGGCAACAGAAAGGTAAAGGCAGTTTTTTCCGGTGCCCTTGACTGCTTTTCCGGAGAGGAACTTGATACCCCCATGGACTACTCAACCTTCGGATTTGGGGGAACGGGAACGGTCATAGTGCTGACTGAAGATCAGGATATTGTGGAAGCTTGTCTGAAGATTGCGGAATTCTACGAGCACGAAACATGCGGTCAGTGCACACCCTGCAGGGTAGGGTGTCATGAGCAGGCAAACCTCCTCAGGAGGATTTACAGCGGTGAGGCAACGGAAAAGGACTGGGAAGGATTCCTCTTTGTGAACCGCTACATTCAGCCCACATCCATTTGCGGGCTGGGAGCGGTGGCGGGTAGGCTCATAAAAGAGGCGATGGAGAAGTTTCCGCGGGAATTTGAGGAGTACAAAAAGAGGCTTGCCGGGGCGGTTTGAACCGTGCTTCAACTTCTGGCAACAGGTTTCTTCATCGGGAGGCTGGGGATTGCACCGGGGACTCTCGGTACCCTGATAGGGATCCCTATTCTTTACCTCGTATCCTTCAACCTGTGGACAATCCTCGCAACCGCGGGCGTGCTTTTTGCATTGGGCCTAATAGCCTCCAACGAGATCATTCGGATTACCGGAGAAAAGGACCCTGATGAGGTGGTAATTGATGAAATCGTAGGTTATTTGATGTGTTTTGTCTTCATTGAGCCGACCCTTAAAAATTACATACTCGCCTTTTTACTCTTCCGTTTCATTGATATAGTGAAGCCATTTCCGGTCAATCTTTTTGAAAGGATTCCCGGTGCCTACGGTGTGATGATGGATGACCTTGTAGCGGGTATCATGACTTCGTTCATTCTCTTCTTGCTGATCCGGTAGCCTGCCTTATAATCTTTACTCATGCTTATCAGAATAGCCCACAGCCCCGACTCGGACGATGCCTTCATGTTCTATCCCCTCGTCAAGGGAGAAATAGATACGGAAGGTCTTGAGATAGAGCATGTCCTTGCGGACATAGAAACCCTTAACCGTGAAGCCCTGAAGGGAACTTACGAGGTCTCCGCCATCTCTTTTCATGCCTTTCCCTATGTTGCCGATAAATACCTCGTCCTTCCCAGCGGTGGAAGTGTGGGAGACGGCTACGGACCCGTGGTTGTGGCAAGGGAGCCTCTGGAAAGCCTGAAAGGGAAAAAGATAGCGGTTCCGGGAACACTTACCACGGCCTTTCTCACCCTCAAACTCTACGAGCCCGATTTTCAGGAGGCGGTGATTCCCTTTGACAG
>JALSHX010000169.1 GCA_026982025.1 Aquificaceae bacterium
AGGCTCAGGAGATATACGAGGAGAAGGACAGCCTTGAGAATGAAGTTTCCGGGCTTAAGGCGGAAATAGGAAGACTGAGAATGAAAGAGGAGGAACTTATTAGGAAGGAGGGAGAGGTAAAGGCAACCCTGAGCAGGTGCGAGCAGAAAATCAGCGACCTTGAAATTCGGCTGGAGGATGTTGGCTTTGAAGGTGAGGTGCCCCCGACCACGGAGGGTATAACGAAGCTTAGGGATAACCTCTCAAAATTAGAAAAAGAAATTGAAGCTTTAGGAAATGTAAACATGAGAGCGAGGGAAAACTACGAAGAAAAGTACAAGAGGTTTAAGGAGTACGAGGAAAGGTACAAAAAACTTCAGGATGAGGCAAAAGCCATCAGGAATATGATTGAAGAAATTGAGACTAAAAAGCTGAAAGCCTTTATGGAAACCTACACCCACATTAACAGAAACCTAAAGAGGACTTTCTCCTTTTTGTCTCCCGGGGGAAGGGCTGAAATGATGATAGAGAACGAGGTTGACCCTTTCAGCGGCGGGGTTAACCTGATCGTCAAACCGAGGGGTAAGGATGTTCAGTACCTTGAGGCTATGTCGGGCGGAGAGAAAACCCTTGCAGCCCTTGCACTGATCTTTGCAATTCAGGAGTACAGACCTTCCCCCTTTTATTACTTTGACGAAGTTGACGCAAGCCTTGACGAAGCGAACACGAGAAAGGTGGGCGAGCTAATTCGTGAAAAATCGCGTGAAGCTCAGTTCATAGTGGTTTCCCACAGGGAGGTTATTGCCAACTTTGCCGACAGACTTATAGGAGTTACGGCGAGAGGAGGTGTCTCAAGGGTATTTCCAGTTGAGAATCTCTCTGCACTCGTTGCTCAGGAAGAAAACGTTTCCTGATTATAAAATTAAAAAGCTATGGTCAAATCCCTTTTTAGATCCCTTTGCCCCAACTGTGGAGGGGACATAGATTCTCTGAGGCTATTTGCAGGGCTTCCCTGTGAAAAGTGTCTTCCTGCCCGGGTGAGAAGGGAGGAACTGTGCCGTGTTCTACCTGAGGGTGAATTAAAGAAGAAATGCGTAATAGAAGAAAAGGTTAAGCAGTGGGAGGCACACTTTGAGTCCACAGTGGGTTCAAAACCCTGGAGCCTTCAAAGATCGTGGGCAAGGAAAGTTTTTCTGGGAAGGAGCTTCGCACTCCTTGCACCGACGGGTGTGGGTAAAACCACCTTCGGTGTTATTACCGCTGTTTTTACGGCAAAGGCTGAGGGAAGGTCTTACATAATAGTTCCTACAAGATTGCTCCTTGAACAGATTACGAGCAGGCTTAAAGAAGCCGGTGCAGAAGAAGACTGGCTACTCGTTGCGGATGCCAAAACTCCCAAGGGAAAAAAGGAGCAGAAGGAGAGAATTGAAAGGGGTGAATTTAGAATCCTGCTCACCACTTCAATGTTTCTGTATAAAAACTTTGAGCAGGTGATTAACAGCGGTGCCTTTGATTTCATTTTTATAGATGATGTTGACGCTTTTTTAAAGACTGCCAGAAACATTGATAAGGTTTTGAAGCTCATGGGTTTCAAAGATCACCAGATTTTAAGGGCTCAGGAGCTTATTTCACTTAAAGATAAGAGGAACAAAACCAAGGAGGATTGGGAAAAAATAAGGGGAGTTTCCTCGGAGGTTCAGACTTACTCTCGGTCGGCGAAAGGTGTTCTCGTTGTTTCCTCCGCAACGAGCAATCCGCGCTCAAGCAGGGTTAAGCTTTTCAGGGAATTGCTCGGCTTTGAGGTTGGAAGACCACAAATATTTATGAGAAACGTTATAGATCTATACGAGAAGCCAGAAAACCTCACCTCTGCTCTTATTGAGAGAGTGAAGCAGATGGGATCGGGGGGTCTGGTCTTCGTGTCCTCAGACCGGGGAAGGGAGGGAGTGAGTGAGGTAGTCGGGCTCCTTAATGAGAAGGGGATTAAGGCGAAGTCTTACGATGAAATTAAGGACTTTTCCGAGTTTGAACAGGGGAAGGTTCAGGTTCTTGTGGGGATTTCATCCTTCAGAAACCCTCTTGCGAGGGGACTTGATATGCCTCATGCGGTTCGCTACGCCCTTTTTTACGGTGTTCCCAAGATAGTCGTTAAGCTCAACATTGAAAACAGCGTATCTCACCTTCTCTGGGCACTACTATCTTTAAGACCCCTCATTGTCAGGGAGCTAAAGGATCAGGTCAGGAAGGTTGACGGATGGATTCAGAAGCTGAGACGTTACTCCTTCATTTCGGAAGAATTTATTATGAGAACTCCTAACCTAAAAGAGAGGATAGAAGAGCTCCGAAATGAAATTAGGGAGTTCCTGATTTCCCGGGATGTAAGGAATCTTATTGATTCATCAAAGGAAATAACTCTAAAAAGGGAAGGCAAAGATTACCTTCTTACTGTTGCTGATGTTACGGGGTATCTTCAGGCTTCAGGGAGAACATCAAGGATGTATGCGGGGGGCATCACCAGGGGACTAAGTTTAATTCTCGTTGACGACGACAGGGCTTTTACCAACCTTACAAGGAAAGTGAGGTGGTTTAACGAGG
>JALSHX010000170.1 GCA_026982025.1 Aquificaceae bacterium
CCCTTTCTTTCAGCATATCAACGAACTTCTCAAAGACCCTTTCGTGGACAAAGACCCTCTGGACAGATATGCAAACCTGTCCCGCAATGGCAAAGCCGCCGAGGACGGCCCTTTCAGCAGCCTTCTCAAGGTCTCCGTCATCGTGAACCACTATGGCGGAATTTGATCCCAGCTCAAGGACCACCTTCTTTATTCCCGCCTGCTTCGTTATTATCTCCCCCACCTTTTTGCTTCCCGTAAAGGAAACAACCCTAACATCGGGGTGAGTTGTCATCGCCTTACCCACATCCCCGTAGCCGGGTATGACAGACAGGGCTTTCGGGGGGATTCCCGCTTCAAGGAGAACCTCTCCCAGCATGAGGGGTGTGATGGGTGTTCTCTCCGAGGGTTTCAGGATCACGGCGTTTCCTGCCGCAAGGGCTGGTGCTACCTTGTGCATGGAGAGGTTAAGGGGAAAGTTAAAGGGGGTGATTGCTGATACTATGCCAGCGGGGACCCTTATGTAAAAGCCCACCTTTCCTGTGCCGTTTGGATGGGCGTCCGGAAGGAAGGTCTCTCCGTGAATTCTCTTTGCCTCCTCAGCGGAGAAGATGAGGGTCTGGATCGCCCTCTGGACCTCGGTCCTTGCCTCTTTTATGGTTTTCCCTACCTCAAGGACCAGAGTCCTTGCGAACTCCTCTGACCTTTCTTCAAGTATGCTTGCGGCTTTCATGAGGATCGTGTACCTCCGGTGGGGCGTGAGGGATGACATTTCTTCAAAGCCCTTCTTCGCTTTTTCAACTGCTTCTTTTACATCTTCCTCATCGCCTGTTGAGACCTCTCCTACCTTTTCTCCGGTATATGGATAAAAAACTTCAAGTTTTTTAGTCTTCTCAATCCACTCTCCGCCGAGAAGAAGTCCCTTTTTAATCATAATTGTACCTCCTCAGGACTTCTTTTCTTCCTTCTTTTTCTCATACTCCGGCTGGTATCCTATAACTGCCTCCTTTGAAAAGGTTATTTTTGTTGCGGAATCAACCTTTAAAGTTACGGTTTTATCGCCGATTTCGGAAATTGTTCCCCATATTCCCGAGGATGTGACCACTTTGTCGCCCTTTTTAAGGCTTTCAATTAATTTTCTGTGCCTCTCTCTTTCCTTTTTTTGGGGTCTGATGATCAGGAAGTAAAAAATCGCAAAGATACCGACGAGAAATAGAATCTGAAAGAGAATGGCTCCTCCGGGACCCGGCTGACCCTGTCCCTGTGCAAAAGCTATGTCTATCATTTCAATCCTCCTTCCAGTACTCTTCAAAGGCTATCCAGGTTTTGGGAATTATAAACTCAAGGTCATCCCACCGCTTCATATATTTTATCCTCTTGCGGGCAGCCCTCGTGAGGCTTTCTCCGAGAAAGTCCATGGAAGATTCCCCGTACTCTTCAGGGTCGCCCTCAATTATGGATTGTGCTGCAAGGCTCCCCGTCAGCACCGCGTTGGCTATACCACCTCCGGTTATTGGATGGCAGAACCCTCCCGCATCACCCACCAGAAGGACCTTACCCCTTGAGGGCTCAACCGGTCCCTCTGCCGGGATCCATCCGCCCGTTCTTGAAATGATTTGATTAGCTACTATGCCTGAAGAGGTGACTTCCTCCTTAAACCTTTTAAGACTATTCATTACATTTACTCCGAATTCGGGGTCCACACCGACACCCACATTTGCTTTATCTCCTTTGGGAAATACCCACCCGTACCCTCCGGGTATGTAATCTCTGAAGAATATCAGCAAGTCTTTTAGCTTCGCCAAAAGAGGCATCATAAACTGGGCGGTGGCAAGGAAGCTTCTGATAGGATAACCTGTGAGCCTTGCGGTTCTTGACCTCGGACCGTCAGCTCCAATGATAAAGTCCGCCCTCACTTTCACCGTTTCCCTCGTCAGCACATTTTCAAGAATAACATTCCCGTTATCAAATCCCCTGAAGAAGGTTCTTAACATAATCTCTGCCCCTTGAGAGACAGCCAGATCAACAATTCTTGAATCAAAAATATCTCTGTTTAGAACAAATCCCGGCGAGGGCATGGTGACCACCTCACCCCAAGGAGTGAAGTGGACCATGGATTCAACCTCCTGAGCTACTGAGTCTTGAATAAAAAAGTGGGGGTATCTGTGTTTGAGTTGAAGGGGAACGAACTCGGCACACTGAACCGGAATTCCCGGTCTTCTCTTAAAATCAACAATGAGGACCTTGGCTCCCTTCCGTGCCAGCTCCCATGCACAGGTGGCTCCGCCGGGACCCGCTCCGATTACAACCGCATCAAACTTCATTTACCCTTTGAATTTAAGTGATTTTTCATGAGCTTACCCATTTTAAAAGTAGGAACATACCTCTCTTTTACGAAGATCTCAACTCCCGTCCGCGGGTCTTTAACAAAGCGGGAGGGCTTCTTCCTTACCCTGAAGGTGCCCAGACCCCTTATTTCCACCTTTTCTCCCTTGGTGAGTGCTTCCGACATAGCCTGAAAGACCTGATCAACTATCACCCTCGCTTTCCTGTGGGGTATATTTTTTGCCTTTGCT
>JALSHX010000171.1 GCA_026982025.1 Aquificaceae bacterium
AGAAACCCTTGAACTCAGTCCCCTCCCAGAGCTCCGCTCCCCTCTCAACCGCCTTTTGGGCAAGGAAGTGGTCAAAATCAGCCCTGTCTACAATGTACGCTACCGCTCTTTCCGAATCCTTAGCTATAAACTCTCTTCCCCTGAAGCCAAGAATTCCTCCCCTTATGGTGTTGAGAGTAAGCCTCTTCCAGCCGTCGGGAAGGTAATCCTCAATCCTTGCGGATAGACATCCGCCACAGAGCTTGAATCTTGGCAATCTCTTTTTCTCAATCAGCAGAACCTTCAGACCCTTCTCCGAGAGAAATCTGGCAACCGATGACCCGGAAGGTCCCGCACCGACAACAACAGCGTCGTACCTCACCCCTTATAATTATCTCACCGCCATGACGATAAGGGATGCTGTGATTCTCGGAGTGATTGAGGGACTTACGGAGTTTCTTCCGGTATCCTCAACGGGACACCTCATACTTACAGCTCACATCCTCGGGATCCCCCACGACGAGTTCACCAAGAGCTTTGAGATAGCGATTCAGCTGGGTGCAATTCTTGCAGTTTTCTTAGTTTACTCCGAAAGGCTCATCAGGGACTTTCAGGTATGGAAGAGGATAATCTCCGCTTTCATTCCCACCGCGGTCGTTGGCTTCCTTCTATACAAAGTTATAAAGAATTACTTTATCGGTAACGACCTCCTCGTTGTCATCAATCTTATGGCAGGGGGAATTATCCTGATTTTTGCCGATAGACTGACTGCGCCGTTCAGACGCTTCGGAGAGGTCAATCAACTTGACCTTAAGAGGTCAGCATTCATAGGGCTTTTTCAGGCTCTCGCTGTCATGCCGGGGGTGTCAAGATCGGGCGCAACAATTGTGGGAGCAATGCTCCTCGGACTTGAGAGGAAAACCGCGGCAGAGTTCTCATTTCTGCTCGCAGTTCCCACAATGTTTTCAGCCACCGCCTACGACCTTTACAAAACTGGACCCGCTTTCACATCGGGACAGTGGGAGCTTCTCCTCGCCGGATTTATAACCGCCTTTATAACAGCCGTGCTGACGGTTAAAGGTTTTTTAAAATTCCTTGAAAAACACGGCTTCGCCGTGTTCGGTTTTTACAGGATATGTATTGCCGTATTTTATGGTCTTATTTTCCTTTAATTTTTTAAAAGGCGGGGGCGACAAACCCCCAAAATAGAACGGCTCAGGAGGTTGCTCAGGTTCTAAAACTTGGGAGGTGCACCGTATTTATAGGGATGGTAGTCGGGATCAACCTTGGGATGCTCCTCTCCGAAGTTATCAACGGGAGCGGGTGAGTCAATCTGCCACTCAAGGGATGGTGACTGCCAGGGGTTTGCCGGTGCCTTTTCTCCGCCGGTCAAGCCTTTAAAGATTCCCCACAGCCATACAAGAACTCCCACGCCGAGAATAACCGCACCGATGGTTGAGATCTGGTTAAGGGTTATCCACTCTGATATGGGGGGGTAGTCGGGATACCTTCTGGGCATACCTATAAAGCCCACCACCATCTGGGTGAAGTAAAAGATGTTTGCCCCCACAAATACAAGCCAGAAGCTCGCCTTACCGAACCCCTCGGGGTACATCTTGCCCGTGATCTTGGGAAACCAGTAGATAAGGGCTCCGAAGATTCCAAGAGTTACGGCCATTCCGAGAACATAGTGAAAGTGACCCACCACGAACAGTGAGTCGTGGATTCCGAGGTCTATGGCAACCATCGCATTGGGAATTCCGGTAAGTCCTCCTATGAGGAACATGAATATCCCGCCCAGAGTGTAGAGCATGGGAGATCTCAGGATAATTGCCCCGCCGTGAAGGGTGCCGAGCCAGTTGAAGATCTTAACCCCTGTGGGAACCGCAACGAGCACCGTGGTGTAGGACATCAGGACCCTTATCCAGTCGGGAACACCCGAGGTGAACATGTGATGGATCCAGACTATAAAGGATATGATGGCTATTCCCCAGATTGCAAAAACCATTGACTTATATCCGAAGATGGGCTTCCTCGCAAAGGTTGCAACCATTTCGGAGTAAAAGCCGAAGATTGGTATAACCATTACATAAACCGCAGGGTGGGAATAAAACCAGAAGACATTCTGATAAAGGAGAGGATCTCCTCCGAGGGCGGGATTGAAAAAGTTTGTTCCCAGATACCTGTCAAGAAAGAGCATTGTCACCGCTCCCGCAAGGGACGGAACACCAACGAGCTGAATTACGTTTGCGGCAATCAGACAGTGTATGTAAAGGTTGGTGTTCCAGAATCCAATGTTAGGAGCACGCATGCGAATGTATGTTGTTATAAAGTTGACAGCCGTTGCAATTGAGGAAACACCCAGAAGGTGGATGGCAAAGACATAAAAAGCAGTTACTCCCGCGTCGGGATTAGCAGCGTAGGGAGGATAACCGGTCCACATCATCTTAATCTGGTTGCCCGGTATTAGGGTAAGGAGTACGATTACGCTCGCACCGAAGAATGCCCAGTAACTCAAAGCATTAAGTCTTGGGAAGGCAACATCCTTTGCCCCTATCATGAGTGGGAGCAGGAAG